>JAYKJH010000043.1:0-8405 GCA_035285345.1 Nostocaceae cyanobacterium
TATTCTCAGGGATTAAGGCATATAAGTTTATAAATCCATGTATAAGCCCTTCCTTGAGCATCTGGAACAATCGCTGTTTCAACGGTTTGACTTGCACAGTCGCCCGATTCCGGCAGGACTGGAATACCAAGTGAGCGATCGCGGCAGAAGTCCAGCAACAATCCGTAGTTGGTGCTATGAATGTCGAGAATTTCGGAAAATTCGCTACACCTACATTGATGCCGGTGCTAGTGCCCAGATATTTAATAGCGTTATTTATCCTAGCCATGACTACGATTTACCGTTACTGGGGATTGATTTTCTAGGCTTTGGAAAGGTAAAAAACTTGATTGTCATGGACTTTCAGCCGTTATTTCAATCCGGAGACTACCTAGCGAAGTATATTTACCCTTTAAAAACATTGCATGACAAGTATCCAGACTTGGCACAGGGTTTGGAAATGAAGTTTTACGACGCTAATCAGTACTTCTCAAAATATCTGTTGTTCGCCAAAACAGATGCTGAAACTGTGCAAACGCGGGTGTTTGAGGCGTTCCAAGATTATTTGAATTTGTACTGGCAGATGCTAGAATCAGCCAAACCGCTGACAAAATCGGCAGATAGAGAGCGCATTGTCAAAGCTCAGAAAGATTACGACCAATACAGTGCCGATCGCGACCCAGCATCGGGTTTGTTCAGTAGCTATTTTGGACATGAATGGTCAGAGCGGTTTTTATATGAATTTTTGTTCGAGGATGCCGTACCGTTAGCAGTAACTGCCAAAAAGTAGGATGAGTTTATATCAGCCGTTTTTAGACTACGCGATCGCGTTATTGCAGGAACGACTTGATTTACAACCCTACCCCATTCCGGTAGGATTTGAGTCGAAATCTGCAATCATGGGTAAGGGCAAAAATCAGTACGAAGTCCTCACCACCAGTTATGCTTACCAGTCTCCCAAGTTGCGGCAAATTCGAGCTGCTCACGTGCAAGGGGGTGATTCTCTTCAGGTGCTGAATTTTGTGATTTTCCCGCACCTGAACTACGATTTGCCGTTCTTTGGGGCAGATTTGGTAACGTTACCAGGGGGACATCTAATTGCTCTGGATATGCAACCCCTATTCCGCGACGAGCCTACTTATCAGTCGAAGTATACCCAGCCCATCTTGCATATCTTTGAATCCTATCAGCAACATCTACCTTGGGGAGGAGATTTTCCCGCAGAAGCCCGTCCTTTTTTCTCACCCGCGTTTCTTTGGACAAGACCAGAGCAAACTGAAGTAGTCCAGACGCATGTATTTGCAGCCTTCAAGGATTATCTCCAAGCATACCTGGATTTTGTGGAACAGGCAGAACCAGTGACAAATTCTGCAGCTTTGCAGGAGATTGAAGCATCTCAACTGCGGTATCTCCGCTACCGAGCAGAAAAAGACCCCGCACGGGGAATGTTTACCCGGTTCTATGGAGTAGAGTGGACAGAGGAATATATCCACGGCTTCTTGTTTGACTTGGAACGCAAGTTAACAGCAGCCATCAGTCCTTAGTAGATGAGGGGTTATGTTTCGCGCCAAGACGCAAAGGGGCAAAGACGCAAAGGGGCAAAGACGCCCATTACTGACTACAAACTGTACCGCAATCTGAGAAAATTGAATGTAGAACTTTATCAATCTGCACTTAAAAAACCTCATCAACTAAACATCCTAAAGATATGGCTGACACCACCGAACAAACCTCCCAACAGCAATCTACTCCGGAAGAACTATCCCAAATCATTGCAGAATTAGAAGAGTATCGCGAACGACTGGTAAAAGATACCATGTCAATGGCGCAGCGGGCTAAAATCATGAAAGCACAAGCACTTGCTAGCTTGGAGCCAAATTTGAAACAAATCGATGCGACACTGGAAGCATTGCGTCAACAGCAGACGAGTTTGACAGGTAATTAGGAATTAGCAATGAATCACCCATCCAATATTGAACCTCAAGCAGGGGTCGATCCAGCACTGCTAATTCAAGCAGAGAATGATGCCTTGATTGAGATGGTTAATGAGCAGATTACGCTCGATACCTTCGATTGTACCAATCAACAACTCATGCAGCAGCTAGTGGAAGGGTTGGGAGATCCGCGAGGGTTGGTGAGATTGCGATTTGCAGAAACTCTGGGTGAAATTGGGGAATCAGCAACGCCATTTCTGATAGATGCGTTAGCAAATCATCAAAATGTGGTAGTTCGTCGAGCCGCAGCAAAGACACTTACCATTATTGCCGATCCTACATCTGTGCCCGCCTTACTCCATTCCTTCTTGAATGATGAAGATACGGTGGTGAAAGGCTCCTCTGCTGGAGCGCTAGCAAGGGTTGGAGAAGCATCTGTGCCAGCCTTGCTAGACATTCTAGCATCGCCAAAACATCCCGAAGATATTAAAGGTCATGCAGCATGGGCTTTGGCGTTTATTGGCTCAGAAGCAGCGGAACATCTTTATAAAGCCTTAAACTCCGATTCGGTGGATGTGCGCTGTGCAGTGATTGGTGCGATCGCTCATGTAGCTCAGGAGCAATCAGACGAAAAATCATGTAATATTCTCGTCTCTGCGCTCACCGATCCAGAAGCGATTATTCGTACAGAAGCAGCATCCGCATTGGGACAGGTAAATTATCCACCTGCCGTTCCCCACTTGATTTTAGCACTGAAAGACAGCGATGTAGAAGTCAGGAAGGCAGCAGTGAGTTCCTTGGGTAAACTGGGAGATAGCACTGCGATTAAACCCTTAGAAGCTGCTCTGACGGATGAGTTAGAAGTTATTCGTACCCTCGCGAAACTAGCGATAGCTTCGCTACTGCTCTCTGAGCAGAACGCACAAATAGAGCGACAATCCCAAGAAGACGATTGGTAAAGTTTTATTGAGATTTATTTATCTGTCTTTCTAGTTTTCTAGTTCCCAGGTTGAACCTGGGAACTACAATCGGGAGGTTCTACCTCCCTTTGAGCGAGATGTGAACGAAGCGAGACTGGTCTCAGGAGGAGAGTGTCAATTTCGCAGCAATCTATTTTACTGGCTTAGCCATATCTCCGACTTTAAAGCTACCACCAGAAATAATCTTCCCGACACTAGATTGAGCATCAGCTTCAGTAATTTCAATTGTACCCATAGGTTGGGTTACTTGACGCAGTACCTTACCTGTAGCGGGGTCTTTAACTTCTCTTGTTACCCGTTCAATAGATAATTTCATACCTTGTTGGAAACCTTCACCAGTACCCTTATTGAGGATAACTGTATTCCCACTAATATCAGCGATTAGAGCATTAACTCTAGTTAGCGTTCTTGGTGCAGCAGCTAATTTTGTTGCACCCGTATTTAATTTTTCTACTACTTGATTAATTGCATCAACCGTCGCAGTTGTTAATAATTTTGCTTCCTTACGGGAACTGCTATCAACACTATAACCACGAATATTAATTGCACCATCTCCCCGACTTGATGAACCGTTTCCTTCAGCCGTTAGGAGAATTTCTGCAGTGGTGGTGTTAACTACACGCAAGTTTAATTTGACGTTTGCTCTTGTTTTTCCACCACCAACTCTACCCAATCTAGGAATTCTCACTCCGCCACCATCTTGTTCAATGTTGAAGCCTGTAATTGAACCAATAACAATGATATCTACACCGAGTATTTTACCAATTTGTGCTGCAGTACTACTATCAACTCTGCCAGATGCACCAAGATTTTGCTCACTTAAGATAGCGTCAATTTTACTGCGTTCGATAACGGTAAAATTGCCACCTTCAACTAATTTGTTAACCAGGATTTCACTAACACCTTTAGCATTGCTATCTAACCACCATCTCCACTCGTCAGCAACACTGTTATATTCAAAATCGAGAACAGCAATCCGAGGTTTTTGCTTAACATTTGATTTTAGGTAGCTGACGGTTGTATTGAAGGAATTACCACTAATAGCTTGTTGTGCAGATACTTGGGAGATATTTCCTAAGTTAATTGTCATCAGTAAGCTAGAAAATATCAGAGCTAGAGTGACTCTAGGTTTTTGAGATTTTTTAAGTAATGATTTATTGAACTTATACATAACTTTATGGTAACTATTGAGATTCTGCATGGGTGGTGAATCAAGATATACAGGTTTATATATTACATACCATTAGCAACCGGCTAGTTTATCTAAACCATTGCCACTATTTGCAAAATCTTCATTAATACTTGATGCTATCATTATAAATACTAGCTAAGTATGTTACTAGTACAACAATAGTAGCTATCTATGGATACATATAGATAATTTTGTATATCAAGTTACCAAAAAACCAGAGACATAGCACAGCCATCAAACCTTTACAAGCTGCTCCAACGGATGAGTTAGAAGTTATTCGCACCCTCGCAAAACTTGCGATCGCACAAATAGAACGACAATCCCAAGAAGACGATTGGTAAAGTTTTATTGAGATTTATTTATTTGTGTTCATCTGTGTTCATCTGTGGTTCGTTATTTGCTCTTGAAAGGGATGGGTAAGCGTTGCGTAACCCATCCTTACTCAGCACTCAGGACTTGTCTATAACAACGGCAGTGTCACCACACAAGTTGTACCAATACCAACTTCACTGCTAATACTAATAGTACCCTGGTGTAAGTCCACGCACTTTTTCACTACAACCAATCCCAACCCCGTACCAGGAATGCTACGGACATTTTTACCACGATGAAATGGTTCAAAAAGCTGCTTTTTATCTGCTAAACTCATGCCAATACCCCTATCTTGAACTTGGAGGATAACTGTTTGGGATTGAAACTCCAAGCTCAGATGCACATTGCCACCATCGGGAGAGTATTTAATGGCATTTGACAGCAAATTGGATAAAATAGAGCGCAACAATCTTTCGTCAACACAAGCAGGAACATCTTTCCCCAAACAAGCAAATGTTAATTTATGTTTGTCTCCCGTACTCAAAGATATTTCTTCCAAAAAAGCACTACAAAATGCTTTTAAATCTAACGGTTTGGGATTAAATTCTAGTTTTCCTGTTTCCGCTCTATTAATAGTCAAAATATCATCCAGCATCTGCACCATATTTTTCACAGATACTTGAATTCGCTGCAAATTCCGCAGACGCTTCGAGGAATTATCCCATTCATCCTGACAGGTTTCTAACAATTGAGCAGCAGCTAAAGCTGTACTTAAAGGAGTGCGAAATTCGTGGGATGCCATAGAGAAAAAGCGTGTTTTCAAAGCACTAATTTCTCTTTCTCGCTCTAATGCCAGACGGATTTCATCTAAGCGCTTACGTTCTGTAATATCACGACAGTTTACCATAATTTTAGTATCGGCGGCATTATCCTGAAACCTCTGACTAATGGCTTCTAGAGTTCGCCAAGAACCATCTTTATGGCGACAACGAAACTCAATAGGAGCAGTAACTTCTAGACTGTGGATGGTATGGGTAAAGCTATAGTAAGTATTAGAACAATCATCTTGATGAATGTAATCCAATAAATTTTTGCCAATTAGCTCGGCAACGGGATAACCTAAAACCTTTTCTACGGAAGGACTAGCATAAATAATATTACCATTTATATCTATAATTTTAACTATATCTAAAGCATTTTCAATTAATGAACGGAAACGCTCTTCGCTTTGTCGTAACGCTTGTTCAGCTAGCTTGCGCTCAGTTACATCCCGTTGTATTGATATCCAGTGGGTATACAAGCCGTTTCTATCAGCTACAGGTACGATGCTAAATTCATTCCAAAACTCGGAACCATCTTGGCGGTAATTAATTACTTCTACAGTAACAGGTTGCCAATTAGACATAGCAACCCGCACCTTATCCAGTTCGGCTCGACTTGTTTTGATTCCTTGGAGAATCCGGGGTGTTTTTCCCACAACTTCTGGGAGATTGTAACCAGTGGAATTGGTAAATGCTTCATTGACATAGATAATACGCGGTCCAGGTTCATTCATCGGTTCCGCTTCTGTAATTACTACGCCATCTTTAGTATTAACAACAACAGAATAAAGCAATCTTACCTGTTGCTCTTGCTGCTTCTGTTCTGTGATATCAGCAATCACTGCCACCATGCCGTTGATATTATTTTCCGTATCATATAAAGGTGCGGCAGAGAAAATAATATCAATAGGGCTGCCATCTTTTTTATGACGGCGCAATTCTACTCTGGTATAGGTTGTTCCTTGTAATATGTTTTGCTGCAGGGTATAGTATTCTTCCCACTCGTTATCTAAAAAAATTGGATTAGGATGGTCAATCACTTCTGCTTCCCTCCAGCCAAACATACGTTCAGCCGCAGGATTCCAGATTTTGACATTACCTTCTAAATCAAGGGTAAAGATAGCGCGAGGTGAGGCTATAATTAGCGCTAGCAGTGCTGCTTCTGTGCGCTGACGTTCAGCAATTTCTGCCAACAGCGAAGCATTAGCTGCGGCTAATTCTTGAGTGCGTTGTTGTACGCGCTGTTCTAAGGAAGTATTGAGGATTTGTAACTGTTTATAGAGTTCTGACTGTTGGATAGCAATAGCAACTTGGGTTGCAAGTTGCATCATCAATTCTACTTCCCAGGATTCCCATTTGCGGGGGCGATCGCATTGATGAGCAATTAACAATCCCCAAAGATTAGGAGTAGCATTTTGCCTATCTGATTGGCGATTTTCTTGTAAAATTGGCACTACTAATTTGGCTTTAACACCAAACTGTTTCACGAAGTCTACCAAACATGGAGCGATATCAGCCTGTTCCACATTAGTAATCGTCAGGGTTTTCCCCGATGAATAAACTTGATGATACTCCTGGGGAAATACTTCTGGGGGGAAGGTTTGTCCTAAAATTTTGGCGTACTCAGGTAAGACTGTTTCGGTAATTGCACTCCCTGTACCGTCTTCGTTAATCCGGTAAATTAGTACTCTATCCGCTCCCAGAAAGCGCTGTACTTCCGCAACAGTAGTTGATAGAACCTCTTCTAAATCCAAAGATTTACGGATGTGGTGAGCAATTTGATTTACCAAACGCTCCCGTTCATGTTGCTGCCGCAATACTACTTCTATTTCTCGCCGTTTAGCTACTTCCCGTTGGAGACAATAAGAAACTGCTCCTAGGGCAACAATAACAATCAAGACGAGACTCGTCAAACTAAAAATGAGTATGGACATAAGAATAAGAGCGGCGAATTAGAAAAATCTCTACTCTTATTTTGATAAAAAATTTCTCACAAATTGTTAGCAATTGTTACGATTAACAACGTTGGTCAAATCTACTGTACAAACCACCATATTTAAACCAGTATTGTCTTAAATCATGACAAGGTGTGTGTAAACTCGCTTTAGCACGATAAAGAATTACCTGACGATGGTCTCCCATCCAAATTTTGTCAATTGGTTCCACAGAAATTAAACTTCCTCCCAGAGATGCTATAGACTCGCTAAATCTCTCAACACAGGAATAGTCTATACTTTCAAAAACAAAAAAGTTTCCTGAACAGATTAAATGACGACTTCTGATCCAACATTTCAGCTTTTTCTCTGCTTGTGGAGGTAACATTTTTGTGCGGCAAACATCTTGTAGCTCAGATGTAGAATTTGAGCTATTTTTAGTGGTTGCAAGCATTGTGGTAGATTTTTATAAAATGCTTTTTTATTGGACAATGAAGTAGAAATCAGCAGAATTTATTGCCGGTTGACTATTCAAAGTTCGTTGATGAGAGCCATGCAATTTTAGACTTTGGATTCTGGTTTTTAGATTTTTTAATCCAAAATCCAAAATCCAAAATTATGTCAGTCAACCGTTAATAGTAATCAGACAAGCTCAGTGATGCTGACAATTTTCCCGGAGGTACGATGAATCCTTTGGATTTGCGGAGTCATATTATCTCCAGCCACAATGTATTCGGTGGTGCTGATGCGACGAGGACTATCAAACTTAGAACCCCGTACCACAATCTTGAACATTTTTTTGTTAGCTTCACCGGAACCACCGAAGTTGACAGATGCAGGTGAGACTTTATTAGCACTATTAGTTGCAACTGCATAGACAAGCTGGGAAGATTTCACCGCACTGCTGACTTGGGGTGAACCTCTGTCAAGAGCAAACATCCGGTTATAACTAACTTGCTTTTGTCCGATTTGGGTGGTATTACCGCGATAGTAGGGGACGATATTTTCACCAAAGGCTGTTTGGTACTCGTCGCTATCAATGTAGGAGTCAATCTCAGCATCGTAGCCTTGTTCTACGCAACGACGGATATGTTCCGAGACTTCTTCTTGAGAGAGGGGAGCGCGACCTAGTATGTGCTTGAAATTCAATTCCACAAAGCGATAGGGAGCGCATTTTTCAAAATAGCGACTGCGGTAGAAGTCTGATTTTGCCACTGCTCGTACAAACTCACGCACACTGAGAGTGCGATCGC
>JAYKJH010000044.1:0-72698 GCA_035285345.1 Nostocaceae cyanobacterium
ATTGAACAACTTATCCTCGACCGACGGCGCCCTCCTTTGTTACTCTACGGACAGCGACGCATGGGTAAAACTTCCCTCCTTAACAACCTGGGAAAACTCCTACCCAACTCCATCATTCCCCTATTTATCGACTTACAAGGCGCCCCTTCTCAAGCCAGTAACCATGCAGGTTTTCTCTACAACCTCGCTAGAGGAATCATCACCTCAGCCAAAAAACAAGGCGTCAACCTACTACCTCTGAGCCGCGAAACCCTCAAAGATGACGCCTTCACGAGCTTTGATGAATGGTTGGATGATGTAGAAGCAGTGCTAGAACAAAATACCGCCTTACTAATGCTCGATGAATTCGAGGTTCTCCATAGCGCTATAGAAAAAGGACGCTTTGATGAACAAGACGTGTTGGGAATGCTGCGTCACCTCATCCAACATCGTCCCAAATTCAAAGTACTAATTGCGGGTTCCCATACCATCCAAGAATATCAGCGCTGGGCTAGTTACCTGATTAACGTCCAAGTCGTGCATATCTCCTACCTGACTCAAGACGAAGCAAGAAAACTCATAGAGCGTCCCGTGGAAGACTTTACCTTGCGCTACGACACCGAAGCTATGGAACGAGTCTTACAACTGACCCGTGGTCATCCCTTCCTGGTACAACTATTGTGTGGTGAAATTATCGTTTTCAAGAACGAGCAACATCCCTCAGTGCGGCGGTTAGCAACTTTAAACGATGTGGAAGCCGCCATCCCCCAGGCTTTAGAGACAGGTGGTTTCTTCTTTGCAGATATTCAAAACAACCAAATAGACGCCACAGGGAGAGAGATATTGCGCTACATCGCTAGACGCGGTGAAGGAGGAATCGTGAGTAGAAATACTCTAGCGCTAGCCTTTCCGGCTGTAGAAATGACAAATTTCCCGTCGCTACAACTGCTATTGCAACGAGAGTTAATCGAAGAACTCGGAGATGGTTATCGCTTCCAAGTCGAGATGATTCGACGGTGGTTCGCTGCAGCGGATGCGGCAGCGGATGGGTAGCCGGAGGTCACTGATGGGTTATCGGTTCGAGAACACGACAATATACTTTGGCATCTTGGCGGTTGCTAAATATCAAAGACACTCACAAACCTTGGCGTCCTTGGCATCTTGGCGGTTGCTATTGACAACTTAACTGTACTCCGCTATTATAAAAATATAATGGGAATCTGTGCGTGCCAACAAGCCAGGAAAATTTTACTCTACTCCCTAATATCTCCCTCAAGCTTTCTCCTCCCAACCACGCGGATAGGTAGCCGGAGGTCACTGATGGGTTATCGCTTGGAGAACACAACAATATATCTTGGCGTCTTGGCGGTTGCTATTGACAAATTAACTGTACTCCGCTACCATAAAAATATAATGGGAATCTGTGCGTGCCGACAAGCCAGGAAAATTTTACCCTACTCCCCCATATCTCCCTTATCTCTTTTCTTCCCAACCACAAAGACACGAAGAACAGTAATTCTCTTCGCGTCCTTCGTGGTTCATTCATTAATACGACGGCACCGACGAATCTATTTCCTTACTCCAAGCAAGGATACCACCCTTAACATTAGTACCTTCAACACCAGCTTCCTTGAGGATACCCAGAGCTTTCGCCGATCGCATCCCCGACTTACAATGGACAACTAACTTGTGACCATTGAGCATTTCCTTCACCTGTTGAACACCAGAACCATTTTCAATATCGGGTAAAGGAATCAAGACAGAACCAGGAATCTTAGCAATTTCGTACTCGTGGGGGTTGCGGACATCCAGCAGGACAAAATCATTTGCACCGCTATCCAACAACTGTTTTAATTCCTGCACCGTCATTTCTGGAATCGACATCTGCTGTTGAGTCTCCTGAGCTTTCGCTTGGGGGATACCACAGAACTGTTCGTAGTCTATCAGCTTTTCAATCACAGGACGCACCGGGTTAGGACGCAGCTTCAACTCCCGGAACTTCATATTCAACGCATCGTACAACATCAGCCGTCCGCTTAAAGTTTGTCCCTTACCAATAATAATCTTGACGGTTTCTGTGGCTTGGATGATTCCAATAATTCCCGGTAAAATTCCCAAGACACCACCCTCAGCACAGGAAGGAACCATTCCCGGTGGTGGGGGTTCGGGGTACAAGTCGCGGTAATTCGGTCCACCCTCGTAGTTAAATACGGTCGCTTGTCCCTCAAAGCGGAAAATCGAACCGTAAACATTAGGCTTGTTCAACAATACACAAGCATCATTAACCAAGTACCGCGTCGGAAAATTATCCGTACCATCCACAACGACATCATAAGGTCTAAGGATATCGAGGGCATTTTCCGAACTGAGACGAGTTTCGTATAAATCTACTTGACAATAGGGATTTATCTCGTGAATCCGATTCTTTGCGGATTCTATCTTCGGTTTACCCACCCAAGAAGTACCATGAATCACCTGACGTTGCAAATTAGAAGTATCGACAACATCAAAGTCAACAATACCAATACGTCCGATACCCGCCGCTGCGAGATATAAAAGTAATGGCGAACCAAGTCCCCCTGTACCAATACAGAGTACACTAGCAGCCTTCAGACGCTTCTGTCCTTCCAACCCGACTTCTGGCAAAATCAGGTGACGGGAGTAGCGTTCGTAATCGTCTTGTGTAAGCTGGACTTCATCCAGATTGGGATTGAGCATAACAGTGTGATGAGGAAGCGCGACCTTTAATACTATCTAAAAACAAGACCTTTGTGTTCTTCGTGTCTTAGTGGTTTATTTTAATTCTTCTATCGTCTCTAGCTGGAACTGGTGACTATCATCCAGACACCAACTTTGACACTCACAAGCCTTGCCATTAACAACAGAAACTATGATATACGAGTATGGCTGCCAAGCACACAACCTATCAAATTCCGAAGGCGAAGCTGGGTAATCCGGGTGAGAATGATAGATTCCAATTATATCGAGACCAGCGTCCCTTGCATAGCGTTGTGCTTGTAGTAAATCTTGGGGTGCGATCGCATATCTTCTTGCTTTACTACCCACCATATCATCACCAGGCAAAGACTCCGCCGTGTCAGAACTCCACGCATTTTTTGTCGATATTAATTCCATCACAGTTTTCCCATCCTCTGCCTGATGACCGAGTATGATACCACAGCACTCTTCGGGGTAGGTGATTTCGGCGTGGGTAAAGATAGCTTGTAGGTGTTGTGGACTGATTTGGATCATTGCTTTTTCAGTTTCACTTCCAGCCAGCAACGGTATTGAACGCGGATGTAACTGCTAGTCTGTCTAGTTTTTCCACAGATAACCCATCCTTTACATCAGTTAACCATCCCCTGCCGCATCGGCTGCCATCACGAACCAGTCCGCAGCTTCTCAATCAAACTCTCCAACAAATCTTTCGCTTCCACCACTGTACTTACCAGACGGTCATAACTGGAAATTTTCACGAACTCCAACTCATAACATAGCAGTAGCAAATACTCCACTTCAACCGCCGAATCCAAAGCCTGCGGTCGAAATTCCACTTGGTCTTGCCGTTCGTCTTGATTGCATCCTTGAGCAATTTTAATCGGAATCGCAGAACAGGCTAAGCGAATCTGTTGCGTTAGGCTTAGTAGTTCTTCTTCAGGAAATTCTTGGGTCGTCTTATAGACTGCAACCGTTAACTCGTGGGCTTTTTCCCATTCTTTAAGTTCTCTGAAGTCGCTCATACTAATTTTGGATTTTGGATTGTTATGTTTTCCCTCCTGCACCATCAACCCTAGGAAACATACACCCTAGAGATGAACCTGGTGTAGATTATCAATCCTAATAGACAAAGGTAATTTTTAGTTAAAAAATCTTGCTGGCTCGAATTATGCGAGTTGATGTTTTGGGTTTATGTTTTTTTGGCGCGCACAGATTCCCACTATATTTCTATATTACCCGTACATTTATCATAAGTCAACTACTTCTCACAGACAAAGGTCATATTTAGTTAAAAAATCTTGCTGGCTGGAATTGTGCGAGTTGATGTGTTGGGTTTACGTTTTTTTTGCGCGTACAGATTCCCACTATATTTCTATAGTACCCGTACATTTATCATAAGTCAATAGGCTGCGGGAAAAATTATCCCATGCCCAATGCCCAATGCCCAATGCCCAATGCCCAATGCCCAATGCCCAATACCCAATGCCCAATGCCCAATGCCCAATGCCCAATGCCCAATGCCCAATACCCAATGCCCTAATGAGCTTTACCGGCTCCGAGATACAATTCTCCCACTTTGGGGTCGTTTAACAAATCTTGAGCGCGACCTTCAAAGCGATCGCGTCCCGACTCCAGTACATACCCCCGATGGGACATTGAGAGTGCTTTTTTAGCATTTTGTTCTACCAGGATAATAGCCGTTCCTGCCTGGTTAATTTGTTTAATCTGCTCAAACACGCTTGTCACGAGGATAGGAGACAAAGCGGCGGAGGGTTCATCTAAAATCAGCAAGGTAGGTTCCAGCATCAAAGCCTTACCCATAGCTAGCATTTGTCGTTCCCCACCGGAGAGAGTTCCTGCCCGTTGACGACGGCGTTGTGATAGTTTGGGGAACATAGTAAAGATTTTGTCTTTTAGGGGTTTGAGGGAATCATTACGGATAAACGCTCCCATTTCCAGGTTTTCTTCCACACTCAGGGAGGGGAAGACATTAGCAATTTGGGGTACGTAGCACATTCCCCGCTGTACGATTTGATTGGACTTTAACCCAGCAATATTGTTTCCCTTAAAGGTAATGCTGCCGGTATGAGGTGTCAAAAGACCAAAAATAGTTTTTGCTAAGGTAGATTTACCAGCACCGTTCGGACCGATTACAGCGACCAATTCACCTGATTCGACTCGAAAGTTAACACCTTGGAGAATATCCAAGTCTTTAATATACCCAGCATGAACATTTTCAACTTCCAGCAGGGGGGCAGAATTACTAATTGGAGATAACATCTAATTATTTTAATAACTCATAGCTATTGGTTTGATTAGCGACCTTAGCTATTAGCCAAATTACAACTAACACTATTATCACAGTTTTACCTAAAAAGACATAGGCTAACTACCTATGTCTGGGGGTGAAAAATTAGATGACTGTTGTGTTCTGAACATGGCGGAGTCTGAAAAAGTAGAGTCCCATCAAAGATATAGCAAATACTGTTGCTGGTTCAGGAATATTCACAGGTTGATCAGTAACCAAAACCTCAGCCGAGGGGAACTCATTATCCCCTACTTCCCCGATATAAAGGTATAAGGGAGTACCCGTTGCTATAGGATTGCTAAAATTAAAGCCAATTTTGCCGCCATTCCCCAAGCTAACGAAGCCAAAAGCACTAGAGTCTGTTGTTGAGTTAGCATCAAATCTATCTAAAGTAGCGATCGCATGATTAACTCTACTACCACCTGTACCAAATAACTTATCATCTACTGGTGGACGCTGGGTTCCTGGAAAAAAGAAAGTACCTCTGTCACTAAAATTGAATAGGTTAACCCCTGCTATAGCATTGATATCCGATGCTGCATCAATTCTATGTGTACTAATTTTCACAGCATCTAAATCAAAACCACTAAACGCACCCGGCACACCTGTAGTGGGATTGTTGCCATCAACAATCAACAACGAACGAATATTAAAGCCTACCTGGGATAAATCGGCACGGAAAACACCTGTGAGTTGCGGATTTCCACCAGCTACACCTGATAACTGGGTAAAGTTTAAGTTTGCTCTGGCAGCTGTAGCGGTCTGTGGAGACATCAAACTCAAAGCTCCAGCCGCTAAACCCACAGATAAAAAACGGGAAATGATGGATACGCTGATGTTCCTCATGAACTTGATGTGTAGTAAGAGTTACTCTATTACTACATCGAGCGTACCCGCCATTCCCTAAGAAAATATACTGTTTTGATCTGCTTTACAAGAAATTCATGATACTTTAATGAATTTCTCAGACAAGCATTCATCAAGTTAGTAGGTTTCCTGAGATTGATGAGGATTGTCTGCTAAATCAAGCAGTCTGTAATCTTCCGTGATGGCTCAGGAAAATCACTGTCGTATTTCCTGAAGTTCGGGTCGTTCTTCGGGAAGAATCGCCCCTGCTACTGGGCAAACTTGGATACAAATGCCACAGTCAATGCAGGTAGTAAAGTCAATCCAGTACCAATCCGTACCCTTGACATTTTTACTAGGTCCTGGATGAATACATGCTACCGGACAAGCATCTACGCAATCAGCGACTCCTTCACAGATATTGGTAACAATTGTGTGTGGCATGTGTTCTCTCTATGGGTGCTAATCAACTGTTTCTAGCCTACCAAGAGAGGGGAATGGGAAATGGGTAATCAATAATCAGTAAATTCATTTTTTCCCTAGTTCAAGCTTCCCCATTCCCAGTGTCCCTATTTCCTATTCCCCAGTCCCCAAGGACTCAATACTGGGGGTGCCGTCAGTTGCAATCCAAGCGATTTGAGTAATGTTTCGTTCCCGCGCGTATTGCTGGATAGCTGCGGTGTCACGTCCACCTAAATCTATTTCTACCCGTACTAAATGCTGGGAGTCCCGCAATTTAGCCCCATAAGCAAAAGCGGCGGTGTAAGCTTGTGGTGTCTGGGGTACGACTAACCAGTTAGTAGCTGGAGTCGTCTGGGGTAGTTGATTGCTAGATAAGAGAACTTGGTAGAGGTCTTCAATGTTGAGAGCAAAACCAATACCAGGGATATTTTCTCCTTGGGGGTGATAGAGTCCCAGAAGTTGGTCATAACGACCACCGCGTCCTAAAACTCGCGCTTGGAATTCAGTATCGCTGACTACTTCAAAGACAATGCCCGTGTAGTAATCTATGGTTTGGACTAGACTCAGGTCGAGGATTAAGGGGAAATTTCCACTAGATTGGAGCAATTCAACTAAGGATTTCAGGTTGTTGACTGCTTCTTGCTGAGGTAAATCTAGATCCAAACTGCTGACTTTTTGGAGGACATCGGCTGGTCGTCCCCGCAAGTCGAGGATAATTCTGGCACGGGAGCGCAGTTCATCAGTTAAAGGCAAACTATCGATGGTAACACGGTCGAGATGAGCGATCGCATGACGAACTTTTGGTTGTAAATTATGGGGAAAAGCCGACAGTAGCGATCGCGTAATTCCTGCGGAGCCTAAAATAAAATGCCAGTTAGTTAATGACAGTGCTTGCAGGCAATCTTTGACCATTAGCAGCACTTCCGCATCTGCTAGCAACCCCGCACCACCGAGTAATTCTACCCCAGCTTGATAAAATTCCTGCTGACGGTTGTGGGTACGCTCCCCATTGCGGCTAAATACATTAGCATTGTAGTAGAGACGTTGGGGATAGGTGACACCTGCCATCCGAGTGACCGCTGTGCGGGCTATAGAGGCTGTCAATTCCGGACGCAAACCCAAATCTTCATCTTCCGTCCCTTGGAGTTGAATCACCGCTTGACGGCGAATTGCACCCCCAGCCATGAGCGTATCCATGCGCTCTAGGGTGGAGGTGATAATTCTGTGATACCCCCAACGGTGAAAAACCTGTTGTAATCTTTCTTCAATCCAGCGATGTTGAGCTACATTTATGGGTAATAAATCCCTAGCTCCTGCTGGTGGTTGATACACCATTACTTTTTCTTCCCACCAAACAAACCACCAAATAAACCGCCCCCTTCAGACTTAGGTTGGGACTTTGGTGCGGGATTTGCGGATGCAGTAGGTGTGGGAGTACCTGGTTTAATTCCCAGTTCCTTTTCTACTACCCGTTTCCCCTTCAAAGCCATATCGTCTTTGGGGTTTAATGCCAAAGCACGGTCAAAGTGAACCTTTGCCATTTTCAGCTGATTCAGCTTGAAATAGACAAAACCGAGCATACTATGGCAGCGACTATTATTAGGCTCTATTTTGAGTGCATCTTGCAACTCTACCCTAGCAGCGGCAAACTGATTTTTACCGATTAAGGTTTGCGCGCGACGTAAATATTGCCCCACAATAGATTCTTCTTGGGGTGCTGCTGGTTGTGTGGGCAAAGATGCAGGGGTATATTTGCTTGTAGTTGGGGAAGCGGTTGACCCGGCTGGGGGTTGTTGGGGACCAGGAGCAGGAGGTGGTGGTGGTGCGGAAGCCACTCCTCTGTTAGCAGTTTTGAGCAAATAGACCAGATTCAGTTCGCTGATTTGAGCAATTATTTGCAGTGCTTGCTCCAAGGAATCATATTGAGTTGCAGCCAGTTTATTAATAGCACTTCTATAAAGATTATCTACAGTTGGTGCTTGCGCTAACCGCAAAGCCAAATCAGTTTTGAGGATAACTGTATCAGGTTCTTGTAATAAACGTTTGCCCATTTGCGACAGCAGCACCATATATTCAGTGCGACTGCGGTCAGCAGATAGCTTTTCGTAAGCGGGATTGACTAATTTAGATAATAATTGACTAGCTTGCTGTTTTTCTTCTGGAGTTGCTGTAGCACAGCTATCAGGATGCAGTCGTCGAGCTACTTTGAGATAGCGTTTACGTATCTCCTTGCCGTCTGCATCAATGGGAACGCATAAAACAGCATGGTGGTCTATGAAATCATATCTAAAGAGTCCACGATCGATTTTAAAAGACATAGCGCACTTTGCCACCCTTGGAAGCCGTTAGATTGTTTATAGTTTACTTCGCTTCTTTGAAGCATGGATGTTCCCACTGGGATGAGTTTTCAATCTTCATAGAACTATTACATTTACTAGATACATATCTCTTGACTGATAGGTGTCTTTGGGCTACCAGTTCTGAGTACTTAGTAGTTTTTCAGCATTTAGCACTCAGGACTTCCAGGAAGACAAACGAGGTACTTGCATCAATTCTTGAGAGAGACTAGCGTGAATTTGACCATTGGTAGCCAGAATTCTGCCGGAAGGTATATTTAAAAGAGAGCCATCATATGCAGTGACTTTCCCTCCAGCTTCTTGTAATAAAATCACCCCCGCAGCCATATCCCAAGGCGATAATCCCCGTTCCCAGTAGCCATCGAGTCGTCCACAGGCTACATGAGCTAAATCCAAGGAAGCAGAACCACTGCGGCGTACCCCCTGAGTTAGATGGGTGAGGTGACAAAATTCGGCGTAGTTGTTATCAGTAGTTTCCCTGCGGTCGTAGGCAAAACCCGTTACCAGTAAGCTTTTACTTAACTCTGATGTTTGCGAAACCTTGATAGGACGACGGTTGCGGGTCGCACCCAAACCTAGAGCAGCCCGAAATAACTCATCATGGCTGGGGTCGTAGATGACTCCCACTTGGGGAAGTCCATCAATCATCAACCCAATAGAAACAGTAAAAGCAGGGTACTGGTGAGCGTAGTTAGTTGTGCCATCTAAAGGGTCAATTACCCAGAGATAGGGATTTTGTTGGTCTCCTAGGTTGCCAGATTCTTCTGCCAGGATAGAATGGTGGGGGAAGTGACGCCCTAAAACTTCTAAAATTAAAGCTTCAGATGCTTTATCAGCCGCAGTAACTAAATCTCCAGGGCGCCCTTTTTCAATCACTGCGTCTTCTAACTTACCCAGGTAATTTTTTAACACCGCACCTGCAGCTAGGGCTGCTTCTGTGGCAATCTCTAATAAAGTTTGTAATTCAGTCATTGGTCATTGGTCATTGGTCATTGGTCATTAGTCATTAGTCATTAGTCATTAGTCATTAGTCATTAGTCATTAGTCATTAGTCATTAGTCATTAGTCATTAGTCATTGGTCATTAGTCCCCAGTTCCTAGCGGTTTTGGCGGCGAAAATCAGATGGGGAAATCAGCATGGGTTCTTCTGGGTTCCAAATGCCATGCCCCATGAGTCTAGCCCATTCTTGGGCACGCTCCAAGCGCAGGTCGTATTTATGGTTGGGAGAACGAGGTGCAAATAGAGCATGTCCTTCGGCTACTAATTTTTCATTCAACAATTCCCTATCTTTCCATACATAAGCTAGACTGCGACCAATTTTGTCTTTGGCTTCGACATCATATTCTACGATTACCTGACTTTTGCCGATCATCTCTTCTAAGCGTTCTTTAGCATCTTCTCCCCAGGGACGCTGCTGTAAATCAGGAGTGTCAATTCCTACTAGTCGTAACCGTGAAATCAACGAAGGTTGTTCACCCAGACCTACCACTTCTAAAGATTGTCCACTGACTACTCTTGCTACTTTGACTTTGATTCCTTGGGGTTGGTTTTGAGATGGACTACAAGCTAAAAGTAAACAAAGACAACACAAAACGGTGATTGTCCGAATTAGAGTAGCAACGGATGTGGCAGCGGATGTGGTAACGAATGTAACGGATAAGCTATCGGTGACATCCGCTAAGTCATCTGTTGTCGGTTGTTTTTTCAGGAAAATCCTAGTCTTCATCTAAGGGTAAACTCGCTTTGACTTTGCCTTTACCAAAGTAGCGTCCAAACTGAAGTTCATAGACTTCATCTTCGTCTTGGGTTTCTACTTCTAGGTCAGAGTGGGGGTAACTGACGCACAGCAAAGCGTAACCTTCCTTTTGCAACTCGCGGGAAAGTCCCATTGCTTCCGGTTGGTAAATTTCTCCTGAGACTACCCGCACTGCACAGGTGGTGCAAGCTCCATTGCGACAAGAAAATGGCAGTTCCACACCCAGGGTTTCCACATATTGCAGGATATAACGGTCTTGAGGAACATGGAAGGTATAGTCTTTGCCATTGGCGCGATCGCGTATCTTAATGGTGTATGTCTGGGTCATAGGGATTTGGGATTTAAGATTTATTTACGAGATTTTTTGCAATTTCTAATTTTGTATTGTACAATGGTAAATCGTGACGCTTGGAGAGATGGCCGAGTGGTTGAAGGCGCAGACCTGGAAAGTCTGTTTGGGGGCAACTTCAACGAGGGTTCGAATCCCTCTCTCTCCGTTTTTAAACTTGCTATATATAGCTGCCAGGCAATTCAACTAATTGATTAATTGAAGGATATGGTTTTAAGCCTGCGCCTACTTAGCGTTCAAGAATATCACCAAATGGCGGCATCTGGGATATTTCATCCAGAGGAACGCTTAGAGTTAATAGCAGGACAAATTATTAAGATGTCAGCAAAGGGAACTGCTCATAGTGCTGCAACAGCTCGTACAGAAAAACTACTGAATAACCTGCTTTTAGAAAGGGTTTTAGTGAGATTGCAAGAACCTGTGCAACTGGATGATTATTCAGAACCAGAGCCAGATATTGCAGTGGTGATGCCTAATTCACTTTATTACGAAGACCACCATCCTACTTTGTCAGAGATATTTTTGATTATTGAAATTGCAGATAGCAGCCTCAAATATGACCGTGAGGTGAAGGCTCAGATTTATGCTCAGTCTGGTGTTGCGGATTATTGGGTTTTAGACATAAATGGGCGTAAGCTACATGTGTATCGCTCACCGAGTCCAGAAGGTTATCAAAGTGAGACGATTCTGGGGGAGGATTTGAGCATTTCACCGTTGGCTTTTGGGGATTGTGCGATCGCGGTGCGGGAGATGTTGCGTCCGAGAAGTTAAGGTTGGGGTTTTATTCCTTGGTTGAATCTCAGGAGATGAAACCTTCCCGGATTTTTGATAAGATTCAGTTGACCATCCTAGTGGTTCAAAGAGCGCTTATATGAGGGATAAATCGCTCACTACGAACCCCGTAAACTTTGTTTGGGGAACTACAAAAACTAATGGAGTAACTCAAACTCATCTGGGTTCAGCGACACCACCATATCTTCACCAACTACCTCTATAAGCCATCGTTGGCTGGGTTGACCGTCTGAAAGTAATTCTCTTGTGCAAATTACTCCCTGTTTTCCAGCTAAATAAGCCGGACTGAGGATTACAACTCTATCTCCTGCTTCCAAATTCTCTGGTGTGTGCAACAGCGTTCTGCAAAATAAAGGCTCATGGGAACATGCTCATGTAAGTGAAACTTGATGAGCGTTAACCATATTTTAACATATGACATAATCTTACCTTAACCAAAAAAATAATGATTACAAGCTTTTTCAGAGAAAACACGGAAGATAAGCTGCTGTTGGCAACGCCAGGATATTAACAAAAAGCCCGCCATTTAGCGGTCTTTGTGGCTATATAACCGAGTGTTGTCAATTAGCCATTTGTCGCTTGGGCTGGTTTCACTTGATTGCGTAACTTTTCCCAACTGATAGCCGCGACCGCCAAACTGACCAGCAGGACACCAACAAACTGGGTGGCTAGTAAGTCTTCTTGAATGATTAACCAAGCCAGAATCATCGTTAAAGCAGGGTCGCTAGCACCGACAAGGGAAGCGCGAATTGTACCAAGTTGGCGAATACCAAAATGATTTAACACGTAGCCGCCAATGGTGAGCAACCCTAAAAGAATACCAGTACCAATGACTCCCAACAAGGTATCTAGGTTAAGTTGCATCCCTAACTTGGTGGGAAAAACTACCATCAAGCCGACAAAGGACAAAATCAGCATGGTAGAGAAGTGAATTAAGCTCAAGGATACTGGATGCAGTCGAGAAGCCGAAATCTGTGTCAGCATGACGTAAAAAGCAAAAGCGATACCAGAACTAATGGCGGTGATGATTCCTAGCCCCATATTACCCGCATCCGGATTGACACCTGGACTCAACACCAGTAACCCACCGATACAAATGATAATCATCATCCCTAAACGCAAGGGTGTGGGGCGATCGCCAAACAATAACCAAGACAAGAAAATCGTGACAATTGGATAGACAAAGAACAGTGTGGCAGCAATGCCGGTGGAGATTTGACTGATAGCGATATAAATTAAGATTTGAGACAAAAACAAAAAGCAACCGCTAACAAATCCCTTAAACAAAATCCGCTTTCCGGCTTCTGCCATGACGGTACGATTTCTGCCTGTGGGATAAAACAGGTTTTGCATGTCTGTCCAGACTCGGGGGTGTAATTTGGGGGCGACAAACGCCATAATAGGTACAGCCACGAGCATCCGCAACAAATGAATTAAGAGGGTATTTCCCAAAGTTGGCGTCAGCAAGGTACCGACGTTAAACAACCAGAGTATTTCTGAGTTGGGCTGGAAAAGCACCCGGACGATGACTTTGTAAACAGATAACGCTACCACCGACAAGATAATCAGGGTCAAGCCTTGTTGAGCGGGTGTTAAGTATCTTGTCCAAAATGGTTCAGTTTCGCTGGCAGAATTAGGGGTAGCCAGAGATGAAGAGACGGGTATACGGGGACGTTCTGGAGCTAAAGGCGCCCCGGAGACGGATTCTTCAGTTTTAGCTTCCCCAGATGGGGTTTCCGATGCAGCCCGTTCTACACGACGGCGCAAAAAAACGGGGAATTCTTCAATACTAATTGATTTATCGCTCTTGGTTGCTGGTGGTGCTTCCTCTTCCCTGGGTGGTTTGATTTCTGGTGCTGCTAGAGGAGTAGTTGTGTGGATATAGTTTAAATCGTACTCTTGTTCCTTATCCTCCTCGGCTTCATCTTCATCGATTTCGATAGTCCAATTGAATGTTGAAGCTGGAGGTGAATCTAAGGACTCGGTTGTCAGGCTGGATAGTAATTCCTCTACAGTAGTTGTTGCCTCAATTGGTGGCATGTCTAGCGATGGCGCTTCGGTATCTGGAATACTTGGGGTAGAGGCTGTATGCTGGCGAGAACTTAAGAGTGCTGTTTGCAACCGATTAACAAGCTCTTGTAGAATTGCTTCCCCTTGTTGCTCCAGACTAGACATGCGCTGCAACTGTTGGGAAATACCACTTTGATAGCTATTGAGATCCTGCTGTACTGCTTTGATGGTCGTCGAAAGAGTTGCATTCAAGGATGCTAACAATTGATAGGCATGGTCGTTTGTCTCCTTTGTTGCTCCCCTTTCCTCAGTGGCGTCTTGTGAAGATGGGGATTTCTCCTCTAGTGGTTGGGGAGTCAAGTTTGTCAGTGAGGCGCGAATTTGGGCAGAGAGATGATTTGCCAAAAGTTGTGCCAGTTGCCGCGCTAAGGCTTGCTGCTGTGTGTTTTGTTTATCTTGTTGCAGTTGGTCTTTTTCTAATTGCAAGCGTTGGATATCTTCTTGCAAGCGAGATTTTTCTGCTTGCAGACGCTCGACATCTTGTTGCAAAAGCTGCAGAACATTATACTTGAGCCTCTGCAATTCTTCAGTTACAGCCGACAGGGCGGTTTCTACTTCCTGATTTGGTTGTTTGTCCCTTTGCTCCATTACCCTCAAACCTCTAACGGCTTCCCTTGACCTTAAATTACCTAAAATTTGGCTAAAATAGGGTAACTGTTGCGTATTAATTAATCAACTAATTGCAAATTTCAGCCGATTCTCCATTCCCGACTCAGAATGTGAGATTCAGGACTGTAAAAATTATTGCACTGAATAAGGCACTGACGGGGATGGTAATTAACCATGCAGCGGCGATACCTTGTAGGGTTTGCAGTTGAATTGACTTGAGGTTTTCTACCAATCCAATCCCAACTACGGCGCCAACCAAAGCGTGGGAGGTGGAGACGGGTAAACCGAAGCGGGAGGCGAGTAATATAGTGGTGGCGGTTGCTAATTCTGCACAGAAGCCGCCGCTGGGTTGTAAGGGTATGATACTTTCACCAATGGTGGTGATGACTTTTTTTCCCCAGATTGCTAAACCTGTAACAATACCAGCACCGCCGATTACTAGAATCCACGGAGAAATATCAATACCAGTGAGGGGAACGCTACCAGTACGATTGATATAAGTAATCACTGCTAAAGGGGCGATCGCATTACCGACATCGTTGGCACCATGAGCAAAGGCAACAAAGCAAGCGCTTAGGAGTTGAAACCTTGCAAATAAGCGTTCATGGGGATTTGGGATTGGGGATTTGGGATGGGGAATTTGACTGGTTTCTAATTGGCGCCAGTTGTAGAAGGTGATGACCATTGCTGCTACTGCACCAATTACCAGGATAATATCTTGGGCAGGGATGGGTAAAAATGCAAACAATGGCGTCTGGACAATCGGTGGTAAGGCAATGATGCCAAATATACTAACTAACCCGGTACTCAACCAGGGAATCCACTCCCTTAATTGGGTCTGGGGATGAGGTTGTTCTAAAATCCAGCGTTTGATTTGACTGTAAAATAAAGCGGCAATGGTTGCACTCAGGATTGGTGTGACAATCCAACCGAGGGTGATAACACCAATCGATGACCAGTCGATGGCACCAATACCAGCATAACAACCACTAAAGCCTGCGATCGCACCCACTACAGCATGGGAAGATGAAACTGGTAATCCCAGCCAAGTAGCAATAAACAGCCACAAACCACAAGCTAGCAGCACCGCAAACATACCAGTTAACAATATTTGCGGTGTTGAGGTAAATATAGCCGGATTAACAATTTCTGTCGCTAGGGTTTGGGAAACTTGATGTCCAAACAGCACCGCACCTGTAAATTCTAAAATACCAGCAATTATCAGTGCTTGGCGCAGGGTGACAGCTTTGGAACCGACAGAAGTTCCCATCGCGTTAGCAACGTCGTTGGCACCCAAACTCCAAGCGACGTAGAAAGTCAGACAGGCTACTAAAAATACGATCATAATTCGTAATGTTTCGTAATGGGGAATAGGTAATTAATAATTTATCTGCTTCCCCAAATTATAATTACGAATTACGAATTATTCTTTACTCATTCATACTCTTAAGAGTAGCTACTGCTGAAGGAGAAATTCGGCTGAGATAACGGAAAATCCAATATTTTAAGATGGTGTCTAACACAACGGGGAATGTAGCGATAAACAGGAAAATAAAGTTTCTGTTGGCTGCAACTCCCAAATGTGTTGCTAATCCTTCCAGAAGTACTTCCCAGCCGTGGGGTGAGTGAAACCCTACAAAGATATCTGTAAACAAAATAATAATAAAAGCCTTAGCGCTATCGCTCAAACCGTAGACAATCGTGTCCATAAAAGATTTGAGTGTCGCAATTTCTTTTTTGCTATTCACGATGAGTATGGCAAAAGCACCTAGAGCAATTATATCGGCAAAAACATTGCCAACAGCGCTGCGACTTTTGGAGCGAAATTCTTCAGCCAATTCCGATGCTTTATGTTTGACTTTTTCTTCAATTGCTTCTGCTGATAATGCGGGAGTTTGATAAATTAGACTTTGAAATTTTAGGGATTCTTCATAGGTTTGCAACTCTTTCAGAGCTTTTTCTTCCATTTCCGAGTTAATAAAAATAGGCGTTTCCTGTTCCCCTCTAACTCTATCCATGATAGGTGTAATTAGGATATTTTTCGATAGCTGCTGTGTTAATACAGGAACAATAACTAACAACAGCAAAAATCTTAAAGCTGCGCTAGTTTGTTTTTGCGATTTGCGAAAATTCCTGACAATTTCTTCTTCCGATTTCGGGTCAAGCTCGGTTTTAATCCGATTAATCGTTCTGCCGATAGAACGGGGAAATAATCCTGTTTTTTGAGTAAAAGAGTCTTTTTTCGATTTATTGGTAGGTGCTGCTTCTGGTTCGTTATTCACTGTCTTAATTACCTGACTTTCTGATGATTCATCAACTGGAACTAATGCTGGGGAACTAGGTTCTACAAGGGTATATTTATTTATGACTTCATCAATAAAGCTTAGCCGATCTAAAAGTCTGGGATGGGAAATATTCAGAATCGAGTGGCTAACTTTAAATTCTGCTAATCTTAACTTTATAGTACTTAAATTTCTATTCAGTTCGGCTTGCCAATAAGCTATCACACTCTCAGTGTAGTTCCCTGATTCAGCAGAAATGGGATTACCGCCAAAGTGTTCTATTTCGATGTTTTTTATCATGATGGCAGCTTTGTATGCTGTGAGCAACGCTCTTTCTGGTGTTTCCCAGAACCATTGGTTACTAAGTCGTAAGTAATCGTTGATTTTTTTAAGTAGGTACTCTGTGTTTTTGGGTAAAGAAGCTTTCATGATAGCGCGGGGCGGTTACTTAATTTAATTGTGTTTTTTTGTAAACTCTAGGTAGTATAGCAAACTTTTTTGACTAGTAAATAGTTAGATTAACAGAGGTTCATCTTAAGTCAAAATCTCTGAAACTGCCTGATTAAATACAATTTATATTGTTATTGTTTTTGGGTTACGTATTCGCTGAGTAGTAATAAGATTTACACTGAGTTTCTGTGCAATTATTAGTTTGGCACTAAGTAATGGTGTATAAAGTGAAAATCCCAGAAATAGGGTTTATTCAACAAAATCAACTCCTAATCGGTTATAAATGATTTATCATTAATTTATTCTATGATTATCATTGATTAAAAGCTATTGACTAGGAAAACATCTCTAATTACCCTATAGATACAGAAAAGTCAGTAGGTATCAGGCTAAATGATTCGTAAACACGAAGAAACCCAACTTTTTGGAGAAGTCGGGTTTCTGAGACTGGTAAATTGGAGAATTCAGATAGGATTGCTATATTAAATCTCTTACATTTCCCAGGGAAAAAGGAATAATTAACCGCAGATAAACGCAGATAAACGCAGATAAAAATTGATTTTTACAATAAGTCTATGAGACTTAAGAGTGCGGATTTAGATACAAACAAGAAGTAAAACCATAGATAATTCCGAAGTATTTATCTGTGGTTGGTGTTTATTCCGAATGGGTAGCAATTAGAGGATTAGGAACAGGAAAAGGACTCTTGTCTAGAGGGATAAATTGACCAATATCAGCATTGTAGGCAAAGATTTCACCATTCTCAATTTCATATATCCAAGCGTGAAGGTTTAGTTGACCACTGTGAAGTCTAGAGCGAATAACTGGGTAAGTTTCCAGATTTTCTATTTGGGTGAGGACGTTTTGTTGAATAGCAATCTTTAACAGTTTATCGCTGTTGTAACCTTTATAATTTTCTAGTACTAGCCGACGTGTAGCTTCTGCATGATGTCTCAGCCAGTCATACACTAATGGCATTTGTTCTGCAAGATTACCAATTTGTAAAAGCCCTTTCATAGCTCCACAGTGAGAATGACCGCAGATAATAATATCCTTAATACCTAAAGCATGAACTGCATATTCAATTCCTGCACCTTCCCCGCTATTGAGGGTTCCATAGGCTGGAATTATATTACCTACATTACGAATAATAAATAGTTCCCCTGGTAGGGTTTGAGTTAATAAATTAGGGTCAATTCGCGAGTCGGAACAAGTGATAAATAGGACTTCTGGAGCTTGACCGTGAGAAAGCTGTTCAAACAGTTCTCTGTGGGTATTGAAATAGTTGTCATGGAACTCATTTAAACCAGCAATTATTCGTTTTAATGGCACTTGTAAATTCCTCTCACTAAAATGTATCTTCAAATAAAGAGTCAAATATGCCTAACCGAGTTCCCCTGATAACGAAATTATGAGTTTTGCAGTCTACAGGATTATTCATTCGATTGTCAGGGTGGGGAAACCCCACCCCTACTATTAATGGACTATCCATTTAGCATCAGAAACTATGCAGACTCCACCGTATTTTTTGAGAATAGGTCTGATGGTTTCTACCACTTTTTCTTCTTGGGTTTCCGTGCAAATACTCATGACATAACCATTGGTAAGTGCTGATGAGTCAAAATCGTTAATTACTGTGCCTCTATCTCCAAAACCTGTGACATCTTTGATGACTGTGTAACCAGAAACTCCTAATTTTTCCAAGAGGTTGAGAACTTTATCCAGTTCTAGGGAATTAGTGATTATTTCTACCTTTTTTACCAGTTCCATGCTGCTAGATTCCCATGACTTTGATGATGTTCATATACAGAGGAATTCCCACGATAATGTTGAAGGGAAATGTGAGTGCTAAAGCCATAGAAACGTACAAACTGGGGTTAGCTTCAGGAACTGTCATCCGCATGGCTGCTGGAACTGCAATGTAAGAAGCACTAGCACACAAAACAGCAAACAAGAGCGCATTTCCGGCAGAAATACCAATGAATTTGGCGATAATTATTCCTAAAATTGCATTTGCAACCGGCATGAAAACCGAGAAAGCAATTAAAAAAGAACCTGTTTTGCTCAAATCTTTAATTCTTCTGGCAGCTACCATTCCCATATCTAATAGGAAGAATGCTAAAACTCCATAAAAGATTTCTTGGGTAAAGGGGTGCAATTTCTCCCAGCCTTTTTCTCCGGTAAGCATACCAATAACTACACTACCAATTAGGAGAAAAACCGAACCGTTTAAAAATGCTTCTCGCAGTACTTCACCCCAAGAAAATCCTCCTTCTTTCTTATCACTATTACCAAATATTCTCACAAGTACAATTCCTACAATAATGGCGGGAGATTCCATCAAGGCTAAAGCCGCCACCATGTGTCCACCAAAGGAAATATTTAGTGCTTTGAGAAAGGAGGTTGCTGTGATAAAAGTGACGGCACTAATAGAGCCATAGGTAGCTGCAATAGCTGCCGCATTATAGGCATCAAGCTTGATTTTGAGAATAAAAAATGAATAAATTGGTACAATGCAAGCCATGAAGATTGCTGCTGCAATTGTCATGGCAATTTCTGGATTTAACCCACTTTCTTCTAATTCGTAGCCTCCCTTAAATCCTATTGCTAACAGCAAGTAAAGGGAAAATAATTTTGGTAGAGGTGCGGGAATTTCTAAATCAGATTTGAAGAAAATTGCCAGCATTCCCAAAAAGAAAAACAGCACCGGCGGATTTAATATGTTTGATAAAATCAGGCTTGAATTCAAGTTTTTTCCTCCTCACTTTGAGTAGCACAGACACAGCAAGATGTTTGGTAGATGTTAGTCTATCCTCAAGATTGGTTAAGACTTATAAAGTTCTACTAGTAAAATATGTCAATAGTGTGGATAAGCGATGTCAATCCTGTGACACTAGGGTCAAGATTTGATGTCGGTTCAGGTAGGTGCTGAAATTACTAAGATGTATTGTGGTTTATACGTAAAAAACATTCCAGTAGGAATTCGATTTAACAAGATACTTTCAATACGACCCAGATTTATCTGTGGAATCAATCTATCTAATGGATAGTGAAATAATTTAGATTGGTAGTTGTTCATCAATCTTTTCCTCAGCCAGCACCTACCTATGACCCTCAGCCTGTGCATGATTGTTAAAAACGAAGCAGCTTCTTTACCAAAATGCCTGAACAGCGTGAAGGATGTGGTAGATGAAATGGTGGTTTTAGATACTGGGTCAACAGATAATACTGTGGAAATTGCTCAACAATTTGCTGCCCAAGTCTATCACTATCAATGGTGCGATGACTTCAGCGCTGCACGCAATGAGGCGCTAAAATACGTCACGGGTGATTGGATTTTGGTGTTAGATGCGGATGAGACTTTAGCACCGGAAATTGTCCCCTTTCTTCAGGAAGCGATAAGTAGGGAAACGTATCTGTTGATTAACCTATTACGTCAAGAAATTGCTGCGGAACAGTCTCCCTATTCTTTGGTGTCACGGTTGTTTCGTAACCACCCGGATATTAGTTTTTCTCGTCCTTATCATGCTTTAGTGGATGATAGTGTGTCCTTAATATTAAGTCAGGAACCCCATTGGCAGATAGGTTATTTGCCAGAAGTAGCAATTCTGCATACAGGATACGAAAAAAGTACCATCACTACACAAAATAAACTTGCTAAAGCACAAGCTGCAATGGAAGGATTTCTGGCACGTAATCCTACAGACCCCTATGTTTGCAGTAAATTAGGGGCTGTGTATGTGCAAATGGGGAAAGTTAATGCAGGTATTGAGTTATTAAACCGCGGACTAGCGTCGAAACTGGTAAATGAGCAGATTTTGTATGAATTGCATTACCATTTAGGGATTGGTTACACTCGGTTGCAAAATCTCCAACAGGCTTTTCACCACTATCAAGCTGCAACTCAAGTGCAGATTCACCCACCTCTAAAATTAGGTGCTTACAATAATTTGGGAAATTTACTGAAATTATCAGGGGATGTGGTTGCAGCAAAAAACGTTTATGCTGCAACGGTGGAGATTGACCCCAATTTTGCTTTTGGTCATTACAATTTGGGAATGACACTTAAGGCTTTGGGAAATTTTTCTGATGCGATCGCAGCTTATCAAAAAGCGATTCAACTTAATCCTAATTATGCCGAAGCTTATCAAAATCTGGGGGTGGTACTGCTGAAACTTGGTAACGTCCCTGATGGGTTGACAGCTTTTAGAAGTGCGATCGCGCTTCACGAACAAAAAGACCCACAAGAAGCACAACGATTGCGTCAAGGGTTGCAACAGATGGGGTTTGTGGTTTAGCTTAGCTAGATAAAATTGCTGGTTAGAATGTAAGCATTTGTTAGCATTTTTGGATCGGAAGAACAAGAATCGATGCTTGACGACCCCTGTAGCTTTGATATGAACGCAGACATCGACGAACCGGAAGCAACACCCCAACCCCGATGGGGACGGGGTAATCCCAAACAAACAGGCTCGAATTGTAATTCTTTGTAGACCACCAACGCTAGAGGACGAAATCGATTGTGCGATAAATTTATTTGCGATTTATTTGCGATCGCTTGCGGAATCACAATCCTGTACTTAAATGCGAGAAATGCGAGTTGATGAAGTTGCAATCCGCCGATAGCGAGCCTCCACCACTGAGTAGATGCCGTAAGCAATTAGACCAAGCGCTACCAAACCCAAAATCCAAGGTCCATAGGGTTGGTAAGTCAGCGCTGCGAGTGCCCCACCCAATCCTTTAGCTTCACTGGCATTACTATGTCGTGCCGCTTGAACTAAGAAAATGCCGATAATGCTGAAGACAACACCACGAGCAGCAATCCCAAATCTGCCTAAACGCATTGCCCAAGTTTGCTCAGTGGTACTCATTTGGTGCAGTTTGAAATGACGGCGGAACTTAGCTTTGTAAGCTTGATAAAAGTAAGAAATTCCAACACTTATGACAATTATCCCGACCGCTCCTACCAACCATTGCCCAAAGGGTTGTGCTAGCAAACGTGCAGTCCAATCTTGGGTAGAATTGCTTTCGCCGCCACCAGAACCGAGAATCAATTTGATAGCTGTCAACGCTAAACCTGTATAGCTAAAAGCACTGACAGCATAGCCAAGGCGTTGAATAATCTGCTTGGCATCCATTTTTTGACCTTTGTGTTCAGGGTCGAGAATGGCTTGCACAAACCGCCACAGAGCATATCCAATAATGCCAATTGTTACGAGAAAAAGCAGAAATTTCCCGAACGGTTGAGTGACAATTGTTGTTAATGCACCACTGGTATCAGTAGTTCTACCCCCACTACCAAAAGCTGCTTGTGCTGCCAGAAACCCGACAATAAAATAAACTAAGCCTTTAGATGCATATCCCAGTCTTGCCAGTCGTTCAAACCAGGGATGAGAAACCGCCTGTCGTACTGGCTTTGTCATGCTATCGCTGGGTGAGTTGTGCTGTGTCATTTTCTGTGACTCGATTTAGGTGGAACTGAGTTGGGTATTGTAGGTGTCCCAGTATCCAATTTCCGAGGGAAGGCGATTTTCTTCATCCCTCTAGCTGGGTAAAAATGGCGATCGCTCGTCATAAACTTGTCTTTCTAGGGGAATATTGCGACATTCCAGTCAGTTGAAACCAGCGATAGCCATAAGCTTCTAATGGAATGGATTGCAAATCGCCGTTAAGGGTTTCATACTGGCGATCGCCGAATAAATCAGTCAGATGGGTATATTTGTGCGATTTGAGTGTCACCGTATGGGGCTTATCTGATTGGTAATTTTTAATTGCTTATTCCCCGACGCTTAACTGACGTAAAGAAATCTGTTTACAAATACTCTCAACTGCTAGCGTCAAAGACTGCATCAATTCTGAACTTTCGCTGTAGTCCACAGGCGCTAAATTCGCGACTCGCTGACTTTGGGTAATGCTTAACTCCCGTCTCCAGGCTTTGGCTGTACTGTCTTTATATAGCCCTATTGCTATGCCATTTTCCTGATTCATCACAGAGAAACAGGGAATATCCGATGCACCATCACCGACATAAATTACCTGTGTCAGCGGTACGTGTAGTTCTTCTGAGGGGACATCGCGATAAATAAATGTTTTTCCATCATCTGTGTTATCTGTTATCCCTTTTGCTAACTGAAAAAGATAGCGGGTTTTTTCTGTGTGGGTCACAATTTTTTTTAAGAACTCAATTCCCCCCTCTTTACCGTAGTGAAATTCACATCCCCACATGGATTTAAAGTCAGGAGCAATGCAATTATGACGGGCAATTTCTACCATGCCGCAGGTAATTAAATAGAATTCTACTTCAACTTTGGAGTTAACCTCCTTGGCGCGATCCCGTAGATAGTCGAACATTTTAGTTACCCCCTTAAAAGGAGCTAATTCTTCCCCAAACTTGGCAAGATATTGTTGTGTAATTTTGTTGCCTTGTCGCTTTGATTCTTCAATTAAGGCGTAAAATCGGGCAAGAATTTTATCCCAACCGTTGTCGATAAGTGGTTGAATTCGTTCTTGACGAAATCTACAAGCATCAATGCCGCAACTTGCCAAAAGAGCATCGACAGTATCTGGCACGAGAGTGTCGTCGAAATCAAAGACAACACCTATGCGATAAGAGACAGGTTTAGTGGCGAAAGTCATGTCAACAACCTCCTTAAAAGTTAACTAACAACAGCTAGTGAATAGTTGCGGGTTTCCCAGATTTTAGAACCAGTCCAGAAAAAGGTGAAGTGAACGGGTTACTTTACTGGTTGTCCAAAAGCTGGATTTTTATTTTGCATTTGTGTCATATTATTTATCTGCAATTACAAACATTTACTGACCGAAGTAAAAGCATTATGACTACTTTTGAAAAGGCTTTTTGTGCTGTTTGAAGTAATTCATTGATGGCGATTACTTACGGACTTGACTAACAATCCTAATGAACCGATAACAGGCACTAGCAGCAAGGGCAACAGGTTAAACACAATGCCGACTCCCCGCGCATTATTCTCCCAACGCAGAATCCACAAATCATCTGTGCCGACTACAAATGAAGGTACATGGAATATTTCGAGTACCACTGGTAGAAGAAAACTAATAACAATTAGCAACATGAAAACCATTAGGCTCATGTTTAACCAAGTCCAAAAAGTGAAAGTCTTGGAAGCAGTTGTCGGAAAAGGTAGGTCTTGGGTTTGGACAGCAACAGGTGCGTAGATTGTCATCCCCTCCGTGCGGTCTTCCACTGTTATTGATGGCGGACAGCGCCACAGTAACGTTGCCATCCAAATATCACCAATTGCGCCACTGGTGTTAATTATCACTACCCAACCAAGCCAGGTTGCTTGGGGAAAGATAGCCAGCAATACCAGACACGCGAGGTCAATTATAACTAGTGGTGTTAGTAAAATTACTATGAAAGCATTACGGGAAAAATCTTTTCCAGGCGATGTGGCGTAAGCATAGGGTAATAAATATTTAATCCCGATTCCGTAGTGAGGCGAACCGCCAAAAGCAGCGAAAGCAAAGCCATGCACCAACTCATGCACAATGAAGGTGCCTATAGGGATACCAATAAAACCAAGAAACACTAAAATTGCCCGCCATATCCGGTTAGGTTGTGCTACGACACCTGTTGTCCACGACTGACCGTGAATTGCCTGGTAGAAAGCACTGATACCTGCTGTTGCCAGGATAAAAAGTAAGATACCCAGGCTTGTCCAGCGCAGAGCAATGTTAGCATTCAAGCGAAAGACGTAGATTGGTTGGTTACGAGTGACTTTGGTCATAGGTAACATAGCTCTCTCCTCTCAAAAATGCCCTCAGCTTTAGCCCTAACCCCCACTTGCACCAATAATTCCCAGCAGTTGTAACAGATAAATCACCGCAAACACTGCAAAGAAAATCCCTGCGATCGCAGTCCCGCCAAAGATAAATTTGTTAGGCCGTAATTCCTTGGGCAACATCCGATGATTGAGATACAGCGTCAGCCCAGTGACAATGGGAATGTGCGCTGCTTCAATTGCACCAGCAGTTTGCAGCAAACCCACAGGTTCACCAAAGATTAGGTAAATAGCAATGGGTAGCATAGCTAACAGAAATACTAAATAAAAACGCTGTAAAAACTTTTCGTTAGTCCAGCGTCCCCGCACCCCAAAGCCTTGCAACAGAATCTGCGTCCCATCGGCAAACATCCGCCCAAAGCCATCTTCAACTGAAAGGGTGGTGCTGCAAAAGGTAATAAACACGATCGCCACCATAAACCAGAAACCCAAAGGACCCCATAAATCGCCCAGCAGAGTACCGAGAGTTTCGGCTACTTGATTTTCTTTTGGTACTAGTCCCTGGGGACGCAGCAATTCACCACCCAAAATCAGGAAAGATAGCGCCGCTAACAACGCCCCCACCACCGCTAAGGTGTTGGATATAATCATCAAATTCAACCAGCCGCGTAGCTTGTTCTTTTCTTCCCGGTTGAGTTGCTTCGGGTCAATCTGCTCTTGTCCCTCAACGCTAGCAGCACCGTAGCCTCTCGCTTCCACCCAGTAGGAATACCACATCAACCCAGCTGCACCTGCCAGCATAAACCCTAGCCAAGGTAGTATTTCTTGGTACTGAATGTTCGGTGGTATTTGCGGTACTAAACCGGTAGCGAGAGAGCGAACGCTGGGAAAAACAAACAGAGCAGCGGCGACAACTGCGATTGTACGGGCAATCCCTATATAAGAAGAAATCTTCTCAACTACGTTGTATTGCCCGAATAAAACAATTGCCGCCGTCACAAGGATGATAATCACAGTCCACAGTTGGACAGTTCCCCCTGTTATTAAAATCAGGGCGGTAGCAGCAGCACCCGCTAGACCGGCTACTGTAGAAATTGCTACAACCACTTGGGGCAGCAAAATCAGCCAAACAGCCCAATTTTTGGGACCGGGAAGTTGCTTAAACCCTTCGAGAATGGTTGAACCTGTGCAGACTGAAAAGCGCCCCACCTCGCCGTTAATGAACCATTTAAGCACAACGGCAGCTAGTAGCGCCCACAGTAGAGAATAGCCGTAGAGAGCAGCAATCCTTGGTGTAAATAGTAACTCTCCCGAACCAGCAGCTGACAGCATCCACAAAAAGCTTGGTCCCAACCACTTAAAGCGCTGCGAACCTGTTGGAGGTTGCGGTATTTGGTGATTGGTATTTCCACTTTGTTGGTTAGCCATTTGTGTCGAGGAAGCGCGATTATTTTTATCGCTCATTTTTACGTTATCTCCACTTGGGATTACTATCAAACCGGATAGTTACTAAACTTGACGGAATGATTACTTAAAAAGTGCTATTTCTGATTGCTGCAATTTGGTATGTTCTGGAACTATACCCAAGCGGTCATATAGAAAACTAGTTATGTTTGCTAGTGGCATTGTTTAAATCGGGTTCAAAAATTATTTGAATAGCTTATTTTTGGTTTAGAAATGAAAGCCTAATAAATTCCAGTAACCTAAAAAGGGAATGAAAACCAGCGCTGCTAAAGTAATTAAAGAGTAGTGCGATCGCAACAGAACAGAGCAATCTTTATCTACGCAAACCAAGCCAGCAAACCAAGCTAAAGCCAATGTCAAAACACTAGTCACCAGGGGAATACAAAGCAAAGCCACGGTAATCAAAGGTACACCATAGACAAGCCTCCAGATGCCATATAACCACAGTGATAAAGGAAAGCCAATCAAAAAGATTAAATTGAGAGTCCCAACCAAACCTGCTATTACCCAAGTACCGTTAAATTCTTGATGTTGCAGATGCTTTCTGCGTAAACGCCGAATTATTGGGTTGAGAGTATAGGCAATAAAAGCTGATAAAAACACAATCGTACAAAAACCAGCAATTCCTAACTGTACCCAAACATTTTCATACCAATGTACTCGCTCGTAGGCTCCAATTTTCGCCCATAAAGGATTAAATGCAAACGCAATATTACCCATCCTATTCTCACCAAAGGCAGTGAAGGCATCATCATCAACATGCTTGAATAACAGTGGTTCTACAGGTACTAACCGCACTCTATTCACACTTCCCAAAAAGAACAAATCAGGAGGAATAATTATCAATGTACCGTCGCCACCTTTTGTGATATTGATATGCTTAAATGGTGCGCTAATTTTCGCGAAAGTGTGGCGGGGATACTCTAAATCTCGGTAAGTACCAGTGAAACGATTTAGTTGCTCTTCACTTAAAGTTAGCGGTTTGATAGGTGCAGGTTGATTAATAACGGGAAAATAACGGTCTAAAAACTGATTGAGGAATTTTCCCGCTACTCCACTGAAGCTGTTAGTAGCAATAAATATACCAATATTTTGATTAGGCATCAGGGTGAGGGAACTAGAATATCCGCGTAAACTACCTAAATGTCCAATCATCCGCAAATTGTTTTCCAAGCGCTCGTGAAAACTGTAACCAGTACCCGGTAATTTGGGATGGTGGGTGAAGTGCTGTTCATGCATCAGTCGTACAGTATCTGCTGCTAAAATGCGCGAATTTTCGTAGCGACCTTGTTGCAGTTGGGCAATCATAAAGTGAGCCATATCTGTAGCCGTTGTACTCATCGCCGCTGCTGGAGCAATATTTAAATACAAATATGGAACAGCTTTATACTTGCCATTTTGATACTGATAGCCCACAGCCAAATCCGAGGCTAACTCTGGCGGTGGTGGTTGCAAAAACGTACTACGGCGCATCAAAAGGGGCTGGAAGAGATTTTTATCTATGTATTGAACAAAAGGAATACCAGAAATTCTTTCGACTACATAACCCAACAATGCAGTGCTGTGGCTGGAATAGCTGTATATTGTACCCGGTCGCCAAACCACGGGCGGCATATGGTCAGCTAAGTAATCTCCCAGTGGTGTCATTTTGGCTGCTGTGCGGGCTGCCATACCGATGCGTCGTTTGGTAGTACCATCGGTATGCATCATCATCTGTGCAGGTGTCACAGCCTCCGGGAAAGGATTATCCAGCCGGAAAGGAAGATAGTTGTTAACATCGCTATTTAAATCTAGCAGTCCCCGTTCATACAACTGCATCGCTGCTGTCGCTGTGAATAACTTAGAGACAGAAGCAACGCGAAACAAAGTTTTATCGGCAACAACTGGGATATTTTTTTCTAAGTTTGCGTAGCCATAACCCTTAGCGAAAAAGATATTTCCATCTTTAACTACGGAAATAACTGCGCCAGGAATATGAGACTTTGATATCTCCTCATTCATGATATTATCCACAAAGTTTTCAAATTCCTGCGGGTCGCTTAATTCTGGTGCCGCCGGAGAGGAGGTAACAGGTTTCTCTGGTTTAATAGGTTGCTGTTGTTGCGGTTCTGATAGAGTAAATTTGGGTGTATCTTTAGCCACACTAGGCAGCCCAAGCAGTGACAAAAACAATATAATTGCCAGCAGCCCTGTTAGTACGCCCTTAAATATCGGCGCAATCAATACACTCCTAAATGGTACTTTAGTTTGCCGGTTTTTCATGATGCTGGAAATTTAAAATATCTAGATAAAAAATTTTCCTAACTTCGGCTATAGCTTCCACACTTACTCTCCAGGTTACAGGGTAATTTCCTGTATCTTTTCTATCTAAAGAATGATATGTAAATTGGAAAATAATCACTCGTTTAGATGTTTAAAAATATCATTATTATGCCTTTAATTGGACAATATTCAACTTCAGCGTCATTGCTGAAAAATAGCCAAAATCCGGAGGTTATGTCGTGCGTTTAGGGCAACTAATCGGCTTTTTTGCTCTTGTAATATCTCTTTACATTCTCTGGCACATTCGGCAGATACTTTTGGTGCTATTTGCAGCCGTAGTCTTAGCAACAGTTTTAAACCAACTAGTGAAATTTTTTCAAAGATTTCGCATGAAGCGAGGCTTTGCAGTTGCCATATCAGTTGTGCTGGTACTGGGCATTATAGTAGGCTTATTTGCACTGATTGTGCCGCGTTTGATTGACCAATTGCAACAATTCAGCGACTTTGGTGCGATGGCATTAGAACGGATGCGGGCATGGAATACATGGCTACAAAATGTCATCCCTAACCAACTGATAGAAGAGATTAGGGGTTTAAGATATCTAACTCAAGGTTTGCAATCTTGGTTAAATCGACTGGTTAACAACTTTTTTACCTGGCTTAGTAATTCACTGAATATTGTTTTAACATTTTTGCTATTTATTGCTATCACTATTATGCTGTTAGCAAATCCATCGCCATATCGCCAAGGTTTTATCATGCTCTTTCCAGCTTTTTATCGGCGGCGAGTTGATGAAATTTTAGATAAATGTGAAACCTCCTTAGTAGCTTGGATAAAAGGCACAGTATTCACAATGTTAATCATTGCTACTTTGAGCTATATAGGACTATTAATTTTAGGTGTGCCGCTACCACTTGTGAATGCAGTTTTGGCAGGTTTATTAGAATTTATCCCTAATATTGGTCCTACCTTAAGCGTAATTCCTCCAGCATTACTTGCCATTCTTGTTGCACCTTGGAAAGCAGCGGCAGTCGTAGCATTGTATTTTGGCATTCAACAGGTAGAAAGCCTAATTTTAGTGCCTTTAATCATGGAAGCTCAGGTATCTTTGCTGCCTGTTGTTACCTTATTAGCAGTTGTGGTTTTCGCTAGCTTTTTCGGGTTTCTAGGTATATTTCTCGCGGTTCCTTTAGTGATTGTGCTGCAAATTTGGATAAAGGAAGTTTTGGTCAAAGATATACTTAATAACTGGCGAGATAATGAAAAAGATAACCGGGTGAAAGAGGTCAAAACTGTAGACAATAGTCAAGATAATTCCTAAATCAAGGCTAATTTTCAGAAATCATCTCCGAGTAAATTTAGTGGAGAATTTCACCGCATCTTACCTGAAAGCGAATTTGCATAAAGTTATCAACTTCCAAACTATTTTCCTGAATATTCGTCTCAATCCCATCCACCCAAACTTGCTTTAACTCGACACCATGAAGATGAATTTGCAAGCTTTGATAAGGAAAAGTGTACTCTCCCTGTTGCTGACAAGTGAGTTCTAAACTCTCCCCATCCCTTGTCAGCAAGAAGCAATCTAACCGCGATTCACCGAATCCATCCCCAGCATCGCTGTAAACTTGACCTTCACAGGTTCCGTTCACAGGTGGGTAAAGGTGAAGAACCAGCTTTTGTTCTTCTTCCATTGGTAAGATACTACCTGCCTTTACCAATAGTGGTATCTGGTGTTGTGGTGCTTCTAGGTTTACCTCCTTAGCACCCTCTAGCAGTGCATCATTCCAAAAGTTATACCAATGCCCCCTCGGCAGAATTACCGAGCGAGAGGTTGCTCCTGGCTCAACAATGGGACAAACTAGCAAGGCATCACCCAACAAAAAAGCATCCTCAACACTCCAGAGATTGGTATCCTCAGAATCAGCCCAGAACAGGGGACACACCAGGGGATATCCAGTTTGGGTTGCTTTCCAAGCTAACGTGTAAAAGTAAGGCATCAGTCGATAACGTAGCCGCAAGAAATCCCGCACAATACTGAGCGTTGGTTCGCCAAAGCCCCACGGTGTGCGTGGCTTAACATTATTAGCAGAATGAGTCCGACAAAACGGCAGGAAGCACGCCATCTGGAACCAACGCAAGTATAGTTCTGCACTAGGGTTGCCCTTGAATCCACCGATATCAGGTCCACTGTAAGGAATCCCAGATAACCCCAAATTCAGCACTGTGGGGACAGTTTGTCGTAACCCTGCCCAACTTGTCTCAATATCCCCTGTCCAAGTCCAGGCATAGCGTTGCAGCCCTGCCCAGCCAGAGCGTGAAACAATGAAGGGGCGGCGCTGGGGTTGATATTCACAGAGGGCTTCATATGCAGCCTCAGCCTGAAGCAAGCCATAAAAATTGTGCGCCTCGCGGTGGTCGCCGCCTCTACCTTCCAAATAATGCTTAGTGGAGCGCTGGGGAAGCGATGGGTCGCCCCAAAGGACAAAAACCCCCGGCTCATTCATGTCGTGCCAGAATCCCGTGATGCCCAAATCTAGCAGATATTCATACTGCCGACTCCACCAGTGGCGGGCTAGGGGTTTGGTGAAATCTGGAAAAGCGCACAGTCCTGGCCAGACAGGAGCAATCACGGGTTCACCATTGGGCAGTTTGCAGAACACATCCTGCGATCGACCTTCTTGAAACAGTTTATGCTGGCGATTAGCCTTGACGCCAGGGTTAATAATAGTAATTAATCTTACCCCTTTTGCTGCTAATTGTTGAGTAAATTCACGCAGCTTAGGAAAGCGGTCTGGGTCAATGGTAAAAGCCCGAAACCCATCTTGACAGTCAATATCCAGATGAATGGCACTTAAAGGCAGGTCATGGGTGAGGAACCCTTGGGCTGCCTCTCGTACTGCTGCTTCCGTCTCATACCCCCAGCGAGACTGATGATAGCCAAACGCCCAACGGGGTGGTAGGGGTGGGCGTCCTGTTAATTCTGTGTAACGCTCTAGCAGTTGAGCGGGTGAGCCAGTAGTGAAATAATAGCGTAGTGCGCCCCCCTCAAATTCGGCTGTGGCAGTATCAGTAAAGCTAAAGGTGGCAGGGTAGGAGTTTTCATAGAAAATCAGGTAACTGCCCGTGGAATGCAGACCTAAATACATCGGAATGCACAGATAAAGTGGGTCAGTCCCCGGTCCATACTTACCCCCAGCATCGTAGTTCCACATCCGGTAACTTCTAGTTTCGCCTTGAGCATTTGGCGGTGTACGCAGATTGAGAGGAGCAGCGCGTTCGCCTAAACCGTAAATATGTTCCTCTGTACGTAGTTGCGCCTGATGCACCCAACCGTCACCTTTGATTTGCTGTGATAGCTTTGCTGGTCTTCCTGGCGGTAGTTCTGAGCGCAAAATTTGCCCATAATTATTCTGAATTTCCACGCTTCCATCTGTACTAACAATGACTTTGAGTGCTTTACTGGATACCACCCAGTTACCCTCCTGCTGTTGAAAAGTCACCGCCACCTCTGACCAGTTCTGACGGGAAATACCGTAAGGAATGGGAGGTATCCCAGGCTTCCAGTCTACGCGAACTAAATCATCACTTAAGAAGCAAATTTCCAGTTCGACGTGCTTAAACTGGAAGCGTCCACCGATGCGCGTCCCCTCAGCAGTGTGGATATTTCCAATTTCCTCAACAGCTGTCAAAGTCTGCAAATTACAAGATTGGCGTTCTAAGGTGTCTCGCTGGAGTGGGTAGAATAGCGACCCGAAAAACCGTCGCAGTTTGATCGGGCGCAGGTTCAATGATAATTTCTGGCGGAGATTCATAGAACGGGATTATTGAGGACGAGTGTAAGTTAGTTTCTGCAAGTACGTGGAATTAAATACCGCTCCGGGAAGTAGTGTCGTCAGGGATGACCTTTTTAATTCCTACCCACTCCACAAGGCTAATTTACTGTGGAATAGCTGAGGGGTACACACCATCAGCAACTAGTACAGGTTTTTGGCTATACTCCGCTTCTAATTGCCGCCTTATACCTGCATCCCAACTAAAGTTGTAGTCACGCTCCAGTTCCGCAACCACAAACGGACGCAGCGTACCTGTAACTGCAACCTTCTCACCCTTAGTTACCTTTGCTTGGGGTTTTGGGTGCAACACTAGCAAGTCTTGTCCACCAAATAACTTGTCTTCATCCAAAGTGAATGTGTTCGTGCCTGTAATGTTTTCTATTTCACCCGATACTGCCAATTGTTTACCGTAGTATTGACCAGGGTTGGTAGTTAATTCCCCAGGTTTTGGTGCTAGTGCCAACGATTGAGCAATAATTGCAGGTTTATTTTCGTACTCTACATACAATTTTGGGTCTAAGCCCAAGTTGTAAGTGCGATTAACGTCTGCAACCACAAATTTAGCAACCTGACCTGTAGCTTGAATTGGTGTATTTGGGTCAGCAGGGAGAGTAAAAGGTTTCCCGGAAGCATTCACAACTAAAATGGGTTCGCTACCAAAGAATTGCTTATCGCTGATTGTAAAGGTCGATGGAGCTATTTTTTTGATAGGTTGGCTTCTGACAGTTACAGTTTTACCAATCAGTTGGTCTGTATTATCAGCAACTTCCTCAGTGGTGACATTTCCTCCCGGTGTAGATGTAGGAGCAGCAGCTTGTCGCTCCAAATTGTTAGTACAAGCGGGAAGTAGTACTGCAAGGAAAGCCAGGGTAATCACTCCTTTGCGAGTCCATATTGTTTGAAGCAAGCTATTATTGTAATTCAGTGAATTCATCATGATGAAATCTCCTCTATTTGCTGCTATCAAGGGCAGAAAAGCTGCTAAAAATGGTTCAATTACTGACGCCGACTAAATTAATACCGCCATTTAGCTACGCCAAATTCAAATGAAGCTGAACCATGAATGATGAAGTTAGAAATACTTGTTTGCTTAGTCAGCCTCTAAATCTACTAACTAATATGCTGGCAAAGTTAAATTCACACTTCATCCTTCCTTTGACTTAGTTCAAAAAGACCTGACCATCTGATTGAATTCTCAAAACCCCTTGGTTATTATCTAGTCTGGGTTCTTCATTTAGTGTGACTGCTAGGGTTCCTGCTTCCGCAGCACGGATGGGTATAACTTTCACTAATCCGTTATCTTCGCGGGTAAAGGTAATAGTTACAGGTGTTGGTAAGTTTTGCAGAAAAGCTTCTTCTCCACCGGATAGAAATCGCTGTTGAGTATGTCCAATTGCTTGATAGGTAACGCGAGTGTTTATGTCGTTTTTCAATGTCACACTTACTTTACCTGCCATTGGTTGAACGTAAGCAATAGGATTTTGTCGGCTTTCTGGGAAAGGAATTGGTTGGCGATTGACAGGTAAACCGTCAGGCTGAACTATAATGTTTGGTTGTACCCCACCAACCTGTCCTTGCCCTCTGAGTCTAAGAGTTGCAGCATTAGGAGGACATCCTTGGGGAACCAAAACACGATTGTTATGTGGTTCTTCATAAAAAATGCGGGGACAGGGATTAAGAACAGAAGATTGTGCTGTTGCTGCTAAGGGAATAGCTGGTAAGCCAATTAATAAACTCCCAAAGATTGTTCCTAATAGTCCTGCTTTTTTTCGAGATAATTGATTAAGGTTCTGCATAGATACTCCATAATTTTCTTTAGGTAAGCACGGAATAGATAAGCTTCTTTATCTACAGACTCTATTACTTAGGAATCACACGATTCTTGAGTACTAATAAACGTTTTTCGTACACTCTAAGCCGGGGATGGTCGCTGTCGTTTACTTCATATAAAGTAGGATAATGATGGTAGTTGTAATTAGCACGAGCTTCTGTTGCCCGATGAGCTTCTTGTAAATAACCATTAGGCTCATTCATATTCATGCCTTCATTTAAAATGGCAATTTCATTAATCGCCATTGGTCCGTAGGGTAGGACAGATAACATTGGATTCATCAAAGTATAATTAGCTGGGGTGCAGTAAATATTTCTGACTCGTTCTTCGTAGTCATAATCAAGCCGATAGCTATCATTAAAATCTGGTAAATCTTCTGCTTGTTCTTTAGTAATTTGTTTAACGTAAACTCGCTGTTGAGCTAAATCAATCCAGACCAGTCCAATTGGTAGCACCACAGTTTTACCAAATATCCAAAAGCCTAAATCAACAACTAAATAGCGAAACTTAGTTTGATTTTCATCCACTAAGATATCTTTGACGCTGCCAATTTTTTCTTCGTTAACAGCCGAATAAACACTAAAGCCGATAATCTCCTCATCTCCAAAAATTTTTCGTTGGTAGTTTGGAGCAATTTCTGTGAGTTTTAACAAAGCCATTACAGTTCTCCCAAGTAGTTTGTAGAGCAAGTAGTTTGTAGAGGTCTCGGAATTATGGATGGTATCAGCAACCTTGAATCAGTTAAGAATGAACGGTGAAAATGTTGCTGATTCTCTCCCTCGTTCAATTACATTGATTACCAAAGCTCTTTTAGGACTTTCATAGGAACTTAAAAAAACTTCAGCGTTCAACTGCTATGAAAAAATAAAAAAGCTCATTCTATTTCTTCAACTTAATCCTCAAAAGTGGAAAACTAGTGAAGATTTCCAAAAAATTGCCAATCTGCTACTTAAGAGATAGCATGAATACATAAAAGGGAAGAAAAATCTCAAAAAATAAAATAAATGCCGCGTTTTACTAACCAGCAGCATTTATTTCATGTTCGACGAGATTATGTGCGCTTATGTTAAATCACTTATTACTCAACCCAACTTAGTAGCCCAAGAGAAGTAACAGATCCAAAAAAGTGAGCGCCAATTAAATTAACGTTTGCCAAAGTCACAAAAATATCGAGAGAACGAATGGCATCTTCTGGATTGTAAACTGCTACTCTTTGCGGTATGGCTAAAGTCTTCGCGAGTAGCACAGCTACAGTTGCTTCCGAAGCAATAAAAGCTATTAATAGCCCTACCAAGCTGATAATTAATCCAATCCGTAAAACTTGGATTACATTCTCTTTCTTCGGATGAATTTCTGGATTTGGTGCTTGTAACCGTCTAGCCAAAACTCTGTAACGAAAATCCCAGTAAATTTGAAACCCCAGCAATAAAATCCCAACTATAGCTAAAAATATGCCAAATCCAATGCCGGGATTATCTGTGAATGTAGTCAAGTTGCGGCTAAATATTGCAAACACCAAAGCAATGGCGGAAATACTAGCTAATGCTAACTGTAGCCAGAAACTAAACCGACTTACTACCCGAAAAATAGCAGCAAATTCTTGCTTACTAGGTGGCTGAGATAATGATTCTAAATTATTCAACATTTACCCCCTCATGGAAAATGATAAAAAAACTTAATTACCTTGTTAACAATGCTAAGCTAACTAAAAACTAAAAAACTAGTTTTAGGTTAAGTAGTAAATGTGTAAAACTAGTGCAAATAAAAAAAATCATACTTTAGAGTTAAGTTGCTCAATTATCGATAGATTTCTAAATCATTAGGTTGATATGTGTATATCTGTTGTTTATTAATCATTCTAAAGTGGGATTTTCACAATCAATTTATGTATTAAAATTTCCTAGCCTTTGATAGATGTTGTATCAACTGCAAACATGGATAATCAAATTGTCTGATCTAGTACTAACTGTAAGAGTGCTTTGCAAAGCAAGTATGTTTTATGCGAATTCTGTTAGTTGAAGATAATCATGACCTAGCACAAACTTTAGCGGCAGTTTTAAGCAAGCAAAATTATGTAGTTGATATTGCGGCTGACGGTGAAACTGGTGGAGAGTTAGTTGGAGTTGGTAACTATGATTTGATTTTGCTTGATGTGATGCTACCTAAGTTAGACGGTATTAGCCTTTGTCGTCAATTACGTAGTGAAGGTCATCAGATGCCTATTTTATTGTTAACGATAAAAGATAGTAAAACCGATAAACTGATGGGTTTAGATGCAGGGGCAGATGATGTAGTTAAACCCTTCGATTTTCAAATATTAACGGCTCGCATTCGTGCTTTGCTACGTCGGGTAAATACTACTTTACCACCGATTTTAGAATGGGGAAATTTACGACTTGACCCTAGTATTTTTGAGGTGACTTATAGCGACCAAGCACTACATTTAAGCGCTAAGGAATTTAGTATTTTGGAGCTTTTTCTCCGCAACAGCAAAAGGATTTTTAGTCGCAGTGCTATTATCGACCAGCTTTGGGATAGCAAAAAAGACCCTCCACAAGAAAACACCATTAAGTCTCATATTAAAACTTTGCGACAAAAATTAAAAGCAGCCGGTGCGAACCATGATTTTATTGAGACGGTTTATGGAATAGGTTATCGTCTTAAGCCTTTATCTGAGGAGCAAAGTTTATTAAAAGGAGTTGCCAAAGCGCGAGCAGATTTTCAAGTTAAAGTAGATTCTCGTATTGCCGTATTAGAACAAACAATTAAAGCGTTGCAGCAAGGTCAGCTTGACTATAAATTGCAACAGAAAGCAGAACAAGAAGCACATAAACTAGCAAGTACATTGAGACGTTTTGGCTTTGAGAAATGTTCCAAGATTGCTTACAGAATTGAGGATTTATTACAAACTGATATTGACCAATTACAAAATTTTAACTGGGGAGAAATTGTCAATAAATTGCGCTGGGAAGTAGAACAAACTCCTATTAAAGCAACCAAGGATAAACTAGATAAACGCGAGCAAATCCAGCAGTTACTATTGGTGGTTAGCGATGATAAACAATTAGTTGAACAATTAATTACAGAAGTGGCTAACGTTGGGATGAAAGTAAAAATTGTTGACAGTATTGCTGCCGCTAGAAATGCGATAGTGTCTTTGCATCCCAACGTGCTACTCATCAATTTTAGTTGTGCTGAGGCCATCCAAGATACCTTACAGTTTCTAGCAGAATTATCAACAGCGACACCACCCATACCAGTATTAGCCTTTACCGATAGTTACAATGGCGTAACTAACAAGTCAGAACTAATTCGTCAACTAGTACGTAGTTTTGCCCAAGTTAATCATCTTATTCCCGCTACAAATATTACTAATGAGAGATGAAAATACTACTATGATTGAGCCTGTAAAAGTGTAAATATTGTCACTTCTGGTTTGCAGTTAATCCGTAGTGGTACGATGCTAAAACCAATACCTCGATTAACATACAAACGGTTCCCAGACGCTCCAAAGTTATGAATCCAACCATCAGCATGAACTTCATCCTCCCTGACAAAGGTCAACCAAGACCATTCGGGAGTGAAGGGTAGGCGAATTTGCCCCCCGTGGGTATGCCCGGCGACAGCCACAGGTGCCGTATTCGCAGGAAATGCAGCAAAGGTCTCAGGATGATGCATCATCACAAATCTGGGGGCTGTCTCTGGTAGTTGTGCGAGCGCGACTGCGGGCTTATCTTCATTAGCCCAATAGGAACCGATGCCTACTAAATATAAAGGCGCTTCTTGATTTACTCGAGTTGACGATGCTAATGGCACAGCTTGGTTTTGTAACATTTGCACGCCTGCAGCTTCCAGAGAAGCGGTTAGTTTAGTAGCTTGTGCAACATCCATATTGCCATTTTTCGATTTCATTCCATAGTCATGATTACCTAAGATAGCGTATGTTGGAATACCCGCAGCCGTTAGGGGACGAACAAACTCAGTTGCTTGATTAATTTCTGCGGTGGGGTCATTGCCAGCGTTGTAAATAAAATCACCAATAATCAGCACAGCACTGGGACGCTCTTTCACCAATTGCGTCACAATTGAGCGAATAGTGGGGGTATTTGCCAGCCACATTCCGATTTGCCAATCCCCGAATACTGCAATTTTTTGCCCAACCCATGCAGCAGGAAGACTGGGAATAACAGCAACTTGCGGTTCTATATCAATAATATAGGGTTCGATTAAGCCGTAAATTATCAATGCAGCAATTAATCCTAATAACCCTAACAAAAAGTATTTAATTTTCTGGAAAAAGTCACTTCTCTTTGCTTGAGATTCTTCTTTACGGTTGGTAATGTTGTGTTGTTTTCTCATGTTAAGCTGCCAAAATTAACTAAAAGTTTGCAAACCTAATGTTTAGATTCAATAACTTTATTAATATTCTTTTTTTCTAAAATACGTGTGATTATTTTATATTTTTCATGGACATCCTCGCGGTCATTTTTTTCAGATAAACCCTCATGACTACCTCGTGCAATCATATCTGCATGACGACACAAAACTGCTTGGTATTTGGGATTATTAGTATAAGTAACAATGGTTGAAATTGCTTCTAATAAGCGAATTGTCACTGCCGCATCGGACTGCGCGTATTGCCGAATTTGATTAAAGGCTCTGTCTACTAACTTTTCAAACTTTACTGGCTCGGCAATGACACGTAAATTATGGTTTTTGTCGTAACGATAAGGTGAAGGAAATTCTCTTTGGATAAGACGAGAAAGTCCAGCGCTTAATCTATCAATACAGCGAATGGCTGTGAAGGGGTCATTAACTGCAGGTGACATAGCACGCAGGGCAATTTCTACTAATTGATTGATAGGAAACTCTACATCTTGATATTCAGTCCGTTCCTTACCCAATATAAAAGCATCATTTATTTCTTTAGTAATTTTTGAATTGACCTTCTTTCCTGGAAAAAGCATCAATAAATTACTACCTTTAACTACAAATTTTCCCGGTCGAGTTTCCAGACGCAAAATTAGATTATATTTCTCTGCAATCTTCATCAACTCTTCGGCATCAATTACTTGTAAATAACCATTATCATTAGCTTTAATAGGACTGGATTCTGCCTCAATATTTGCATTAATTTCGCCAATTTGTTGCGGTTGTTGGAGTTGACTATATCCAATTTTTTCAGGAAATAAGCGGTCAATTGCTTTATCTAAATCATCGCTTACTGCTTGAATAACATGTGATGCTTGAATAATAGTTGAAGCGTGATGAATAAAGTAAATTAACACAGCAATACTCATGATTGCCAGGATAATACCGACTGTAACCGACAGTTGCGGTACAAACTCGTTATATCCGTCACCATCACCATGAATCGTCCGCAGTACAAGTAAGGAATAGATAAAAGTGCCAATAAAAGTGCCTAATACTACTTGATTTCCAATGTCTTGCATGAAATTACGCAAGAGACGAGGACCGAAATTAGAAGCCGCCAGTTGCAGAGCCACGATGGTAATTGAAAAAGCTGTAGCAGCAACACTGATCATTGAACTCGCTACGGCTGAAAGTATCCCTCGTGCGCCATCTGGTCCACCTGTGTAAATCCACCACCAGTTGATATTGTTACCTGAACGGTCAAGGGTGAGCATAACAAATGCTAAGATAATTGCCACTACCGCCGTAACTGCTGGTATAAACCAGTAACTAGACTGGAGGGAATCCCAAAACTTGCTCAATTTGACGTTTTTCATGAGTTTTCTTTAGTGTGCGAATTTACCTTACCGTTATCGTTGGTCTCCGCTAATAGCCGCAGAGAGTCGCTGATGCGACGGGGTTTAGGAACTTTTTTGTTACCAGCAGGCCAGCCTTCACGCTGACGAGCGCGATCGCCATCTGTCTCCTCTGTTTGGTCGTGGAACAGAATTTGTTGGGTGGGATAAGGTAAATCAATCCCGTTTTCTGAGAGCTTTTGTTTGATTGCACATATCACTTGATCGCGTGATTGCAGGTCATCTATGCGTCGTGGTGGTGTAATCCACCATCTGGCGCGAATTTTCACTGTACTTTCCGCTAGTGCCATCACCAATACATCGGGTGCGGGGTCTTTTAATACCTCGTCTACGCTATACATTGCTTCCAGCATTAACCGCTTCGCTTCTGGAATATCATCGTTGTAGCCAATGCCGACATCATATTCCATGCGACGTTTATCAAAAGCCGTATTCACAGTCACAGAATTAGTAAATAGTTCCGAGTTAGGAATTACTATACGGCGACCATCATAAGTTTTAATTGTTGTGGCGCGGGTTTCAATATTTTCTACTGTTCCCTCAAAATTTTTAAACACAATTTGGTCATTAATTCGGAACGGTTCAGTTAATAAAATTAAAATTCCCGCTAAAAAATTTTGCAGAATATCGCGAAAAGCAAAACCAATTGCTACCCCACTTATTCCTAATAGCTGTACCAAATCGTTAGCTTTCAGTGAGGGAATAATAATTGTCAGAGCGATAAACAAACCGACCAGAACTGTAATTCCTTGTGTTAAGCGTCCTAGCACTAGTCCCAAGTTTCTGGCGTAGCGGTGATTGCGGGTTAATCGCCTTACTATTCGTTTAATTCCTCTGCCAATAAAGAAGAAGATAGTAAAGACAACTAAGGCTATCACAATATTGGGTAGCAGGACGATAAAGCCATTAATCATATTTTCAATCCTGTCCCAAATTACGGGAATTTCTGCGTTCATTTAGCCTCCTTAGTCATCTGTTGTTGGTCTAAATCAATTGTTTATTTTTGATTTTTACTTTCTAAGTATCCATCTTAAATCGAAAATTTGACGATTTAATAATGAGGTAAAAGTTGTGAAATTTATCTCTATCTTTAGATGGTAAATCATGGATTTTCTCTATTAGCGATTAACAATTATTCCTCCTAGTCTCCTCACCCTATCTAGCAGGAGTTTCCAAGACGATGACATCAACTAAAGGTGTGACATTGAAGTTTTGTTGTAATAAATTGGTTTGGATTGCTTGGGTTAACCGGGTGCGAATCTCTTCTGCTGACGTAGTAATTCCTGGTTGACGCTGAACATAAATTATACATAAAAGCGTATTTTGACCTTCAATGTTAGCGCGGGTGAAGCGGACATTAGATTCCACTAACTTTGCTAAACCAACTTGCTCTAAAACTTTCTCTACAACCTTCTGGACTTCGGTATTAGCGCTTTGGGCACGGCTGGAACGTTGTAAATTAGGAGGATTTCCAAACTGCCATGCCATCAGCCCAATTAATCCGATAGCAGTAATCGCACTCGCAGCGCGAAAAACAGATTTTTGACCACGTTGATAGCGGGTTCCCTGAGTAGACAAACCAAACATGCGGAACACCACAGACGCTGAAATGTTTATACCGCACAGCTGCAGCAACAGCAAAAATAATCCCGCCGTTACCATGTCCCAGCGACCAATTGCACTTGCCATCCCCACAATCCCCGCTGGAGGAGCCAAAGATGCGGCAACTAACATCCCTGTTGCGGCTCCAGATACCAAACTACTGCGTTCAGACTGTACCAAATTTAGCGCTCCGGCGGCTCCTGCCGCTAATGGTAATAGTACTGAAACCGCTGAAATCTGGCTTCTGTCAATCATCACAGCAGTGGCAATTTCCTGCTGTAGCAGTAAACTCAATAACCATGTAGTAACAATCGTTACCGCTAATGCCGCGAAATAACGTAGGAGGCTACGCCAAAGTAATTGGTAATCTCCTCGAGCAGTGGCGATCGCAGTATTCATCGCCGGACTTGCAAAGGGTGCAATCAACATCGCCGCCACGAGGAGATAATTGGTATTGGTATACAAGCCAATCCAAACTACAACACCAGCCAATACAGCATAGCCAAGAAAGCCTCGCCAAGAGCCAACACTCTGCAAACTGGAAAGAAATACCTCAATCGGACTGCGGGACTCCACATCCTTGACTTGCTCTGCAGCTTGGGATGCAGGTGGTTGCAGTGCCATTACCCCCGTTGGTAACAGCGTGATTTTCAGCTTTGGTAGCTGTTCTAACTTTCCTAACAGCCCCTCAACCTCCCGATTAGAAACGTCAACAATCACCACATCAATTGGCTCATCAATTCCCTTGGCATCAAATTGCGCCAGATTCGCACCATGATGAGATTTAGCGATGTCAATAATTGTTGTTCCGTGCCCCCTTGGCGCTTGGATAATTAGTTGACGCATACTACCTCCTCTGTTTCAATTTTCCTGATTACCAAAGAAATTTCTCCTAGCTAGAGGCAGATTATGTTCTCATCCCCAAGATAAGTCTTAAATAACTGCACAACAGCAAATCAAATCTCCGCAGGAGCGATCGCACCCTTAAAAAACATGGCAAATCTCATTCCAAGGGAGTATTAAGGATGGGAACAGTACCTGTTTCAATTGTGTGACAGAATGTAAACTGGTAAGCTTGTCGAGAAATATCACTACAGATTGCCTAAAAAGTTTATCAGGGGAAGCACAAAAGCGTGTGAAGAACTGTTGAAAATCTTGAAAACCTCAATTAGCACTTGCTTCCTATTTGCTGTTAAGTCCAGGGCTGATATCTACAACCAGGTAATATCTTCAGTAATTTTACAGGGTGATTACTAGCAAGTAAGAATGGAGAAAATGCATCTTGATGCCAAAAGACTCGGCTTGCTAATCAACCTAATATTACATATTTACCTCTATTTATCTACCCATCTACCCTACATTTTTGAGTTCAGTACATTATTGTATTGGGAAAATATTTCCGGTGTTTTAGCAAAACCAATTCAGAATAATTCGTACTTGTTAATTAAGAATTAACAAAATTTAGGAGCAGTAATTACGAATTATTTTCACCGTTCCTATTGTTGAAAACTAATTCACCAAAATCATCATGAATAAAGTTTTCCAACGAATTGCTCAGGTGTTTCGACACCCGCTGCAGAAAACCAGCGTGAGAATTTTCCGTTGTTCACTGATGCAAACGCTCACCGCTTGGGTGCGTTTGCTATCTAATCGTTACAATTTTTCCACCTTTAGACCCAACCGCTGGATTACCATTGGTCTGGTATCGTTACTCTTGGCACTACAGCATCCTCACAACCTAGGATATACAGCAACCGCTGCGACAACAATACCAACTCCCCTGTCTACGAAAGGCACACAAATTGTTGACGCTACAGGTAAGCCAGTATTATTACGGGGTGTCAACTGGTTTGGTATGGAGACTGAAGTCCACGTTCCCCACGGTTTGTGGGTGAGAGACTACAAGGAAATCCTCCAGCACATTAAGAGTCTGGGATATAACGTTATCCGCTTACCCTACTCCGTCCAGGCTTTACGCTCTTCTAACATTGGTGCAGTTGAGTTGAGTATCGGTAGCAATAATGACCTGAATGGCAAAACGCCTTTGCAGGTCATGGATGTGATTGTTCAAGAAGCACAACGGCAAGGGTTATTAATTATCCTCGACAGTCATCGTCTCAATGACTACGCTATTCCGGAACTGTGGTACGGTGACGGGTTTACGGAACAGGACTGGATAGATACTTGGAAAATGTTAGCGCAGAGATACAAAAATCAGCCCAACGTCATCGGTGCTGATTTGAAAAATGAACCCCACGGTCGCGCTAGCTGGGGAACCGGGGACAAGTCTACTGACTGGAGACTCGCAGCCGAACGCTGTGGTAATGCAATTCTGGCTGTGAACCCCAATTGGTTGATTTTAGTCGAGGGTGTGGAAAAAAATGTCCCCGGTCAAAAGCTCAAGACTCATTGGTGGGGTGGCAATTTAGAAGGTGTGAAAAATAACCCTGTGCGTCTTTCCAAAAGCAACAAACTCGTCTATTCCCCTCACGAGTACGGTGCTGGAGTTGCTAATCAGACATGGTTTAATGAGGCGAATTTTCCGCAAAATCTCGACCGTCGCTGGGAAACAGGATTTTATTACATTGTTACCCAGAAAATTGCACCTATTTTGATTGGTGAATTTGGCGGTCGTCAGGTAGACTCTACCTCCAAAGAAGGGATTTGGCAACGGCAGTTGGTAAACTTTATCAAGCAAAAAAACCTCAGCTTCACCTATTGGAGTTGGAATCCTAACAGTATGGATACGGGTGGTATTCTGTTGGAGGATTGGCGCACTGTCGATGCACCTAAACAACAATTACTCAGTACTGTTTTACCCGCTGCTACTCCGATACCAATACCCACACCAACACCAACACCATCTCCCACACCAACACCATCTCCCTCACCAACACCTAAACCCACACCCAAGCCATCACCCTCACCAACACCTAAACCCACACCCACACCATTTTCCTCACCAACACCTAAACCCACACCCAAACCATCACCCTCTCCCTCTTCCACACCCAATGGTCAAACTCAGCTAAAGGTAGAACTCAAGATGCAGTCAGATTGGCAGCAAGGGTACTGTGCTAATCTGCGTGTGACCAATGTCGGTAACGCCAATACTCGCAATTGGCAGTTGACCTTTGAAAGGAATCAATCTACCATTACTCAGTATTGGAATGGTAAATTTACTCCCCAAGGCAGCACAAAATACCTAGTGACACCAGCAGATTGGGCAAAGGTAATTACTCCAAATCAAACAGTAGAGTTAGGATTCTGTGCCGACAAGAATGGATCTAACTACAAACCTACGCAGGCAAGTGTAACATCTTTGCCAACTTAATATCTGTATTTACGGGTTTATACTTAGGTATGCGGTCGCTGGATGAAAATTACGGCGATCGCTTCCTGCTGTTGTGGGTATGAGATTTATTTAGCGATTTTTATTTGAGCAATTTGAAAAATATATAAATGAAAAAGTCATGCGATCGCAAAACTTAACGGCAGTTTATCCTGAATATTAACTTTTCTTAACCATGAGATTTGTAGGATTCAGATATTCTTACCAAGAGAATTGCATTATTTATTACTAATAACTGTGACTTAATCAATGATGTCAACACTATACGATACCTTTCTCAAAGGCGGAGCAACAATGTGGCCGATGTTAGGATTATCCATCGCTACCTTTGCTTGTGCATTTGACCGGGGTTGGTTTTGGTTTCAGTTAATGACTAAAGAGGATAGGTTAGTACATGATGTCCTAGCTGCCGCTAAAGTAGACCTATACAAAGCAGCAAAAATTGCCGAACGCGCTAAAGATTTAGCCATTGGTAGGTTTCTCCTGGCACCACTACAACTAAATCAACCTACCCCAGAAACCTTTCATCTTGCAATGGAAGCTGCAGCGGATAAAGAATTCGTCCAAATGCGTAAAGGTGACAAGTTACTGGAAAGCGTGATTGCGATCGCACCTTTGTTAGGGTTACTAGGTACCGTCACAGGTCTGATTACTACCTTTAGTAACTTGAAAATTGGTACTGGTGGTAGCAGCGCTGACCTAGGTAAAGCAGCCTCTGGTATTGGTGAAGCATTAATTACCACTGCTACAGGAATGATTGTAGCAATTATCGCTCTATTCTTTTTCCGAATTTTTGTCAGTTTGCAATCCCAGCAGATGGACTATTTTTCCGAAGTCGGTAGTCAACTAGAACTAATTTATCGTCAACTGTGGTACGAACCAGCACAAGCAGGTAACAGTCCCATGATTAGGGATAGGGATACTTTAGAAGAAGAAGACGATTATCCACAAGACTATCCAGCAGAAGATTCTAACTACATAGTCTCTAACCCCTAGTCCGATTTTGGATTTTAGATTTTGGATTTTACGTGTCGATTCTTAGATACGAAACTAAATCCAAAAGACTGAATCCAAAATTCCAAATTGCCTAATCCTTCAGATTTTAGATGTTCATTACCTATGCCATTAAATTCCCGAAAAAGAGGCTCAAACTCCCAAATGCCAGAAGTCAATCTGGTACCGATGATGGACGTAGTAATGACAATTTTAACATTTTTCATCATCGTTTCTATGACCTTAACAGCGCAGCAACAATCAGTGAATATTGCCTTACCCACCGCTGACGCTGGTACTAATGAACTCAAAACACCCGACCCTTTAATTGTAGGATTAAATCCCCAAGGTCAATTATTTTTAGGTGATAAACCAGTTGTCCAAGCTCAACTTGCTCAAGAAATGGTGGCTTATTTAACTAAAAATCCAGAAGGAGCAGTTATCTTAAAAGCTGACAAGAAATTGCCCTACGAACAAGTGATAAAAATCTTAGGACAAATGCGCGATGTTGGCGGCGATAGAGTTTCCTTAGCAATTGACGCTGGGTAAAAAACAGATATTTCATCTGTGTGCATCCCAATTTTGCAAAAAATCTAGTAGGGGGAGCATCTTGCTCCCTGCTTTATTAACGCAGCGGGCAAGATGCCCGCACTACAAAAAAATACCCCGTCCTTAAGGACGGGGACTAATTTACACATTTGGGATGCTCCCTTTCATCTGTGTGCATCTGTGTTTATCTGTGGTGACAAACATCTAAAACCTAGGGTGGACAACATAGTTCCCACCCTACAATTTTATAATTAACTAGGAACACTATCTGACACCAAAATCATAGTTCCACCAGAAGAATTAGGCTGAAGAATTATATAACGCTTAAAAGAGTTATTTGTCACTTCAAAGACAGTTCCCGCTGAAGAACTTAAGGGATTAGCATTGAAGCTATCAGCCTGTAATGTACCCCGAATAATTTCCGGTGCTTGACTAGCAGTATCACCCTCAACAGTTCCTCGATATTCATAGGAAGTCGAGTTAGCATCTTCTGGTTTTGAAGAAGGGGTGAGTTGCTGGTCAATTTTTTCCATCACTTGGTCAAATGCTTGCGCTTCAGCAGTGTATACATCTCCAACTTGATTTAATTGACTGCGGTCAAGCGGCTCCGGTGCTAACAACATTACCGTACCTTCTTCCCCCTTCTTAAACAAGTGCCAATATTGCGTTTTACCATCTTTAGACACTTGATAAACCTTCATGTCTGCTTCATCGGTGGTTTTTTGGGGTTGGAAGCCTTTAGCTGCTAATTCTTGGTCAAAATGTGCAGCTACTTTATCTATCGTGTCTGAGGTATGTTGGCTGTTTTGGTCTGCATTTCCCTTTAATAAACCCATAGACCCGGGTTGCGCTCCTGGGTATTGAGGAAAACCAGCAAACGGGTCATTCACCGTAGTATTGGTTTGCTCTTTTGGAGGAGGACTAGGAGGGGTTTGAGGAGTCTGGGTTGGGGTAGGAGTTGGAGTGGGAGAGGCTGTAGGTGTAGGAGAGGGAGAGGCTGTAGGAGTCGGTGTTGGTGTGGGTTTTTCTTTAGCTTTAGGAGGAGGAGGAGGGGGTGTTGTCTCTTTTTTTGGTGGTGGGGGTGGTGGTGTTTTCTCTAATTTTTTGGGAGGGGGTGCTGGTGGTTTGGGTTTAGGAATAGGTGGAATACCCGTTTTAGGACGGGGTGCTTTGATAGCAGGTTTGGGAGGTGTGACAACTTTAGGAGCCGCTGCAAGTTTAGGAATTGGCTTCGTAGGTGGTTTAGCAGCTGACGGTAATTGGGAAATCTTAACGGTTGCTTCTTTTTTAGCCCCTTGTTGCGGTGATGCCTTTTTTTGAGCTTCTGTTGGTATTAACAGAACTAGCCCGTGCAATAACAAAGAAACTATCAGCATCGGTCGAATCACCTGTTGCAAAGGAACAGGTAAATTTTTTAGGTCAAATTTTTTTAATTGTAATGACTGAAGCATAAATTTGGCTCTAGGGTTTGATTTATCGGACTGTTGTGAGACTTGTTTAGAAAAATTTCAGCGACTACGGTAGATATATTCTCTTTCTGGATGGGAATAATTTTTTTATATCCACAGCACTAATTAGCTGTCTGCAATTTGCTTTTTTTGAGATTTAAAGCTCTATCTGAAGACTGATTTATATTAGCAGTTGTGCAGTCTACCTTGATACAGAGTAGTAAGTATTTAAAATTAGAATAACGATTGATTAAAAAAATATTAAATAAAGATTAAAGAAAAGTTTAACTAATCTTAAACCTGGATTATTTTCTTGTTGGTTTTTCCTTAACCACTAAAGGTGTAGTGTTATCTGTGATTGAGTAGCAAACGGTACATAGTCCCTTAAAGACGAGGCAATATGAATTTTTCAACGACCGCCATGCGTCGTGCAGTTACGACTTCAGTAGTCACAGCTGCTGTGGCGTTCAGTCCAATTTTTACTGCCATAGCTCAAGCTGTAACCTTGAATGGCGCCGGAGCAACTTTCCCTGCTCCCCTATATGAAAGATATGCTCGTGAGGTAAAAAACCAACTAGGTATTACAGTTAATTATCAAGCCATTGGTAGCGGTGGTGGTATTCGGCAAACAATTGCTGGTACTGTTGATTTTGGTGGTAGCGATGCTGCGATGACCGATGAACAAATGGGTCAAGTCAAGCAAGGTGTAATGTTAGTACCCACTGCTGGTGGTGCTGTTTCTGTTGTTTACAATGTTCCTGGTGCTAACAATTTAAAATTATCCCGCACCACATTACCAGCTATTTTCTCTGGTCAAATTACCCGCTGGAATGATGCGAAAATTGCTGCTGATAATCCCGGTGTAAATCTTCCTAACCAACCGATTAAAACTGTTGTCCGCTCTGATGGTAGCGGTACAACTTTTATTTTCACCAATCACTTAAGCGCTATTAATCCTTATTTCAAAGGTAGAATTGGCGCTAATACTGCTCCTAAATGGCTGACAAATAGTCTAAAGGGTAAAGGAAACCCCGGTGTAGCTGCATTGGTACAACGTACTCCCGGCTCTATTGGTTACGTTGAATATTCTTTTGCTAAGAGCAACCGACTCAATTCTGCTCAGATACAAAACAAACAAGGACAATTTATTAGTCCTTCCTTAGAGGAAGCTAACAAAGCTTTAAAAACTGTCAGCTTCCCATCAAATTTCCGCGTTTTTGTTAATGACCCATCCGAAGGTTATCCTATTGTTGGTTTGACTTGGTTGATGGTCTACAAGAATTATCAAGACCCCGCTAAAGCAGAAGCTGTCAAGAAATTTGTTGAATGGATTTTAACTAAAGGTCAAGCCTTAAATGATGACCTTGACTACACTAGTATTCCTCCTAATGTTGCCAATCAAGTGTTGGAATCCGTGAGAAGCAACGTAAAACCCTAGTAGCCCGTTTGACAAATTTTGCTCTTGTTTGTAGTGAGCGATTTATCGCTCAATTACAGCGGCTCAAAACCTGACTTGAAGTTACTTTAGGGTGGGTACATCTCACCCTAATTACATGAGAATAGTTTAATTTATTGATTTGGAATGGAAAATTTATCAGAAATAGGTTCTCAAGATTCTTATCCATCAGAGTTAGGTGACGAAAATCTCGACATTACAGCTAGCAACGGTAACAATTTATTGCTAGACCATGTTTTTACATGGGTAGTGCGTGGTTGTGCTGTGATTACAGTTGCTGTTCTGTTTTGGATGACTTTGATAATTTTCCAAGAAGCTAAACCCGCAATTGATAAATTTGGATTAGGCTTTTTGTCAAGCCAAGATTGGGATGTTCCCAATTTAATTTTTGGGGCTTTACCATATATTTATGGAACTTTGGTAACTAGTATGATGGCTTTGTTATTGGCCATGCCTATAGGACTAGCAGTAGCCTTAATTACTAGTGAAAGTTTCTTACCTCTGTGGATGCGATCGCCTCTAGCTTTTATTATTGAATTAATAGCTGCAATTCCTAGTGTCATTATTGGTTTGTGGGGCATTTTTGTCTTAATTCCCTTTCTTCAACCCCTGCAACAGTGGCTATTTAAAACTTTTCAATGGCTACCCCTATTTAGTACCGAATCTTTTGGACCCAGTGTCTTCGTTGCTGGTATCATCTTAGCTATCATGATTTTGCCGACTATGGCATCAATTAGTCGGGAAGTTTTGCTAGTCATTCCTAAAGAATTACGCAGTGCTTCTATGGCTTTAGGTGCCACCCGTTGGGAAACTATTTTTCGCGTGTTGTTACCCCAGGGAGTATCGGGAATTGTCGGTGCAGCCATGTTAGCTTTAGGACGCGCTCTCGGCGAAACAATGGCTGTCACAATGGTAATTGGTAACTCTTCTGTAATTAGTTTTTCTTTATTAGATCCAGGGAATACAATTCCGGCAGTATTAGCAAATGAATTCGCCGAAGCACAAGATAAATTGCATATTGGTGCTTTAACTTATTTGGCTTTGATTTTATTTGCTGTAACTCTAATTGTGAATATTGCTGCTCTAGGTTTAGTGAAGTTAATAGGTAGCAATCAAAAGTAATTTTGGGCATAAGTAATGGGGTATGGGCAATAGGTAATGAAGAATAGGGCAGGCAAATTTAATCCGTATATCTGTGTTATCCATGTGTGCTAATACTCGGTCTGAATTAGGTGAATCTTTAGCTAAAGAGTTACGCAAACCCCTGACGTTTTGGCGGCTATTGTTTAGCTATGGCATGACAGCGATCGCATTTGTTTTCACCGCATTGGCGTTGATTCCATTATTATCAATTTTGGCAGAAATTATAGGGCGCGGTTTATCTAAATTAAAACCAGAAGTCTTAGTTTCTTTACCAGCACCACCCGGTTTAGAAGGTGTAACTAACGGCTTTGCTAATGCCATTGTTGGTACGATAATAACGGTGGGAATTGCGGCAATTTTAAGTATCCCTTGTGGGGTAATGACAGGGATATATTTAGCAGAGTTTGGCAAAGAATCTCGGCTGGCTAATATTGTTAGATTTATCACCCAAATTCTCACAGGTGTACCTTCAATTGTGGTTGGTGTTTTTGCCTATGGGGTGATTGTGTTAACCACGAAAAAATTTAGCGCTCTGGCTGGTGGTTTTGCTTTATCAATTATTATGCTACCCATTATCACCCTCACCGTTGAAGAAGCCTTAAAACTAATTCCTATGTCTTTGCGTCTTGCTTCTGCGGCTTTAGGTGGTACGCGCTTACAAACAACTTTTCACGTCGTAGTTACTGCTGCTTTACCAGGAATAACGACAGGTATTTTATTAGCCATAGCGCGTGCTGCTGGTGAAACTGCACCGCTAATTTTTACTGCTTTGTTCAGTCAAACTTGGTCTGAGGGATTATTTAGCCCTTCCGCTTCTCTATCGGTGTTAATTTACAACAACGCTAACTCTCCTTATCCAGAACAAAACGAGTTAGCTTGGACTGCATCGATAGTCTTACTCGGCTTAGTTTTATTCATTAATATTGCTTCCCGGTTGCTCACCCGCAAGCGTTAATTTAACTAATTAATATTCAGATTTTTTCAGGTTTTCCACCATGAGTGAATTGATTAACAACACACCAGTAATGACAGATTTAGATTTAATTCCCGCTCTGAGAGTTAAAAATTTAAGCTTTTACTATGGGATTCACAAGGTACTTACTGGTGTATCGATGGATATTTACCAGAATCAAGTAACAGCCATTATTGGTCCATCTGGTTGTGGAAAATCTACATTTATTAAATCCCTCAATCGGATTAGTGAACTAGAAGGTACAGTCCGGGTTGAAGGACAGGTTAATTTTTATGGTCAAAATATCTATGACCGTCGCGTCAATTTAAATCGGCTACGTCGCCAAATTGGGATGGTATTTCAAAAGCCGAATCCTTTCCCCATGAGTATTTATGATAATGTCGCCTATGGCATAAAAATTGCAGGTAGACGTTCCAAAATAGAATTAGATGAAATTGTTGAATCCGCTCTCAAAGGTGCTGCTTTGTGGGATGAAGTCAAAGATAAACTTTATCAATCAGCTTTAGGACTATCTGGAGGACAACAACAGCGTCTATGTATTGCGCGAGCTTTAGCAGTCAAGCCAAAAATTTTATTGATGGATGAACCTTGTTCAGCTCTTGACCCCATCGCAACCATGAAAATCGAAGAATTGATTCGACAACTACGCGAAGATTTGACAATAGCAATTGTCACTCATAATATGCAACAAGCTTCTCGTATTTCTGATTTCACAGCTTTCTTTAGCACCGATGAAAGTCGCATTGGTCAAATGATAGAATTTAACCCCACAGAGAAAATCTTTACCGCTGCTGACCATCCCCGCACCATTGACTACGTTCAAGGACGTTTTGGTTAAACTAGTTTAGGTTCATAATTACACAATTACATTACTTTTAAACTCAGCTTAAAGATGTCTAATCACCCAGTTGGTTCACCTGATTGGGTGATGTTATTTTTCCTTTATTTACTTATTTAAAATTAGAACTATAGCTGCATCTCACACATGTAATGCCATTGCACCAAATTCGCGATACATCAAAATCTAAATAGGGGTAACGCATTGCCTTACCCCTACCCACCAATTTGTATCATGATATAAGTGAAACGGCATAACATAATCTTTGGGTGGGTAGTAGAGAATGCGTGTTCCGTCAACAAAATCATCTGCCAGTTGCGTAATTTCTGAAAAAATATTTATGTTAGGTGTCTACCACCAATAAATTATCAATCATACATATCTCTCTTATTTGATTAATTTAATGTTTATTTCTGACTACTAAATCTATATTTTAATATTCTACCAAATGACTTGGTAAGTAAATAAATAATGATAAATATAGGAATCATATTTGATTTTTTAAAAGATACGTAGGGGAGGCAAAAAGCGGTGTGGATGTTCCTCCCGCTTTATTGCCGTTGTGTTAGCGCTTCGCTAACGCACCATTTTCAAGGCTTTGGTGCGCCCTTACGTTCCGCAAGAATGCACCCTACAATACTTAAATTTTTTCATAAATCAAACCGGATTCCTATATGTGCTATATAAATACCGATATTTATATTTGTAAACCTCTTAATTATTTTATTGTGTTTATAGCGTTTCCTAGTCTACTGAGGTACAAATTTATCGGCTTAAGAAAGCGTCCATCCTCTTCTATCGGCGGTTAATTCTTTCTTGCTATACCTCACGAGCGTGGGAAGCGCTATATTATTAGTTACGCAAAAAATAGCAAGATTTTGATTATTTTATAGTGAAAAAACACGCTTTCTGTCCTTAAATATGACGGTGTTGCGTAAGTTCTAATTGTGTGAATGTAAAAAACATCTAATCTAAAATTTTCAGAAAATTCAGTAATTTTTCGGTTGGAGCTTACTAACTATTAAAATAATCACTTAGGACTACTGGAACAGTTAAGCAGCAAGTTGAGATAGCACTATCGGAAATTGGGGGATAGATAAATAGTCAATTCTCAATCCAAAATCTCAAATCGAAAATGGTCTGGCTCTGATCTTAAGCAGCAACTAGGTAAAATCTTTGCTATCCTAGGTACTTTCCCGGTGATTTGCCCTTTTATTCTCAGAGATAAAATGGATAAATCTTTGTTTTGAAAATGGTCTGAGAACCACAGTCTGAGTACATAACCTATGTCCAATGATTACCTTTTACCAACTAACCTGGACTCCGCTCTATTCCATAAAATCAAGAACTATGTTTATCAAGCAATTATTACTCTCCAACAGCAGCAACCGGACTTGCTACGCGACAAGTACAGGCACACACCCTGGCATGAAAGCAATTATCGCGGTGCTTTAAATAATAAATTAACAGAAATACTCAGCCAACCTCAAGACCGGGATAAATTACTAAAAAAATTCTTAAATTTGCTGTTGCTTCCCGCAGCTTTTAACACACCTATATTAATTGAATTATCGACAAAAATTCGCCAGTTAAACTTGGCTCAATCTCAGTTAAATAATACAGATGTCGCTCAAACAGTAGACCCAGGCACGAACGACAACGTTGTCACTCTTAGCACATCTCCAGAAGCAAGAGGAATTGCTGTACTACTCTTAGATGCAGAAAACCTGCAACTAACTTTCCCAACCGAACAGTTTCTTGCTAGTGTTTGCACTTGTCCAATTCAAATTAAGATAGCCTTTGCTAATTGGCGCAGCATGGGTAAACTCGATGTAGAATTTCATGGACGGGGTTATGACTTAATTCATGTCCCAGCAGGAAAAGACCATGCTGATGGTAAGATGATTGCTTTTGGTTCGTCGATTCATGAACACTACCCAAAAGCTAGGGAAGTATTAGTCTGCTCATCCGATACAGTCATGACTAACCTATGCAACCATCTGCAAAAAAATGGCTTAACTGTATATCGCGTCCGTCAGCAAGGAGAAAATATTACCGTTGTCAATAGCCAAAATGGTCAAATTACCCATTATTCTCTAGAATATAGCCCAGAAATGCCATCCGTTGAAGAATTTATTAACCAACTGAAAACTTTAATTAAAAGTGAACAAAAAAATACTAATAATCAGTGGATTAAACTATCAAAATTATCAAAAGTTTTTCAAAATAGATACAAAAATACTATTAAGGATGTAGTGGAACATCACTTTCCCGATAAAAGAGCTAGGGATATTTTTATTGATTATCCTAATGATTTTGTTGTCCATCAAACTTCGGAAAAATCTGAATTATATGTCACACTTTTTGAGGTCCAAAAAAATCATCGCTCTACTAATTCTGAACAAAAGGCAGAGATTCAATCTCAAGCACCAACCAGTATTACTTCCACCGCAGAACTCGCTCAAGCATTGGTGTCAATTATCCATAAATTGACCAGCAATTCTTCCGTAAAATATGTTCCCCAAGAAACCCTAGGAGTAGAACTGTATAAGCTATACGGTGAAGGAATTACCAAAATTATTAAACGCTTGCAATTTGCTGGTAATTTTACTAATTTTTTACAGACTTCTAGTTATTTCAAACTTGAGAAATCGGGAAAATCCTATCGAGTCTCTATCGCTGAACAGTAATAATTCCCAATTCAAAATTGCTGGAGACGTTCCAGAGTAACGTCTCTACTCAAACTTTTTTCGCTATTATGTAAAATAATGTAAATAAATGTAAACTTATGCAAGGCAAAGTAATTGTCATTGTTGGTGCAACCGGGGGTATTGGTTCAGCCTTAGCACGCTTACTGGCACCTACAGGTGCGCGGTTGGTATTAGCAGCCAGAAATGCAGAGCGTTTAACAACACTGGCATCTGAGTTAAATACCGAAGTATTAACTGTACCCACAGATATTACAAATCCCCAGCAAGCAGACACACTTATCGACAAAACCGTTGCCCACTTTGGTCAATTGGATGTCTTAGTAAATGCTGCTGGTGCAGGCATTCTAAAGCCTTACAGTAGCCTGGAACCCGCCGATTTAGACAAAATGCTAGATGTTAACTTAAAAGGCAGCTTTTATACCACACAAGCTGCTGCTGAAGTGATGCAAAAGCAGAAATCAGGTCATATTTGTAACCTAGTGGGCATTCTCGGCAAACATTCGATGGCAATGGCAGCAGCTTACTCTGCTTCTAAGTTTGGTGTTGTCGGCTTCAGCAAGTGCATGGCGGAAGAATTAAAACGCTTTGGTGTCAAGTTTACCCTCTTCTACTTCGGTGGGGTAGATTCTCCCTTCTGGGACAACATCAGCCTCAAGGTAGACCGCAAGAAAATGTTAAGTCCCCAAATGGCTGCTAATGCCATTTTCTTTGCCCTATCTGCCGACCCGCAAGCTGTACCGATGGAAATTAACATTCAGCCCGACAGCCATCTATTTTTCTAGGGACTGGGGTCTGTTGACTGGGGACTAGGGAAATGCTCTATTCCCCATGAGCAATTCTAGATTCTTGCTTAGGAGTAACGAGAAAAATCAACAAAAAAGGCAGAATAACCAAACAGAAACCTTGTTGTGCTGGATTTTCCCACGGTATGAATATTGCTTACGTTCACTTCTATCTAGAAGATGCCACAACATGGCGAGATTGGTTTGTAAGCCACCTAGGTTTTCAAGCTGTGAGTGGTTTTCAAGCTTTAGTTGGTGGTTTGTCTCCAGAACATACTCATACGGAAGTGGTTACAAGTGGTTCCGTCTGCTTTGTACTCTCTTCACCACTCCTATCTACAAGTCCAGTGGCTGAGTTTCTGCGCTATCATCCCCCTGGTGTGGCTGATGTGGCGTTTGTGGTTGAGGATGTAGTAGATGTCCTCGCTCAAGCTCAAGCAAATGGCGCTCAAGTCCTGCAACCCATCCAGCAGTACCATGTAGGTGATGAATATATCAAGTGCTGCAAAATCACTGGCTGGGGTTCCCTGTCTCACACGTTGCTAGAGAGGCCTCCTTTGGTATCGGATGGAACATCAGATAACCTATCCGTTACATCCACTACCACATCCGTTGCCACTTTCACTGCCATAGATCATATCGTCCTGAATGTGACTGTCGGTGATTTAGCACCGGCGATCGCTTGGTACGAAAAAACCCTCGATTTTCAGCCCCAGCAGCGATTTAAAATTCAAACTGACCGCTCTGGTTTACATAGTCAAGTTTTGGTTTCGCGTCACGGTGGTGTGCAATTACCCATTAATGAACCATCCTCAGCCAATTCCCAAATTCAAGAGTTCTTAAACGTCAACAGAGGAGCGGGAATTCAACATCTTGCTTTGCGAACCACCAACATTGTCCGAGCGATCGCCCACTTGCGTCAACGGGGAGTCAATTTTCTTCCTGTTCCTCACAGCTACTATACCCAACTGAAAACTAAGCCTGGATTCCCTCTGTCTCCAGAGGAGTTGCAGGTAATAGCTCAACAGGAAATTTTAGTTGATTGGAAACCAGAAATCCCCCCAGCGAGGTTCCCGAAGCATCTCCCTCAAGGGAAATACAGTCCTTCACCCCTACTGCTGCAAATTTTCACCCAGCCGATTTTTGTCCAACCGACCTTTTTCTTTGAGATAATTGAGCGTCGTTTTCAAGCTCAAGGGTTTGGGGAAGGCAATTTTCGGGCTTTATTTGCAGCTATGGAACTAGAACAAATTAAGCGTGGGAGTTTGGAATAATCATTAGTTACTAGTCATTAGTCATTAGTAGTTCTCCCTTGTCCAAGCGTCAACAGTCCTCCATGACTGGGGAGACTAATGATTATTGACTATATATTAGTTTTCCAAAAGTATCTCATCAAGTATTCAAAACCACAATCCACTGCCATTCGGGTTATTCTGTCAATAAAATTTACATTTTTAAGATGCTAAGAATTATTACAGATTTTGACGGACCCATTGCTGATGTCTCCGAGCGCTACTATCGCGTATATCAATTGTGTTTAGAACAAACCCGGCGTCCACATCAAAGGGTAAAACAACTTAAGAAAGCAGAATTTTGGCAGTTAAAGCGCTCCCATGTACCAGAAATACAAATTGGCATTTTGTCTGGTCTAGATGAATTACAATCCCAAGAATTTGCCCATTTGCGGCGTAAAACCGTGCATACTCAACCTTACTTCGAGTATGACAGACTCACACCAGGGGCTGTGGATGCTCTGGAAAGAATTCAGCACGCGGGTGTTGACTTAGCGGTGATGACCATGCGTCGAGTGCGGGAACTAGATTACGCCTTCAGTAGCTTTGATATCGCCAAATTCTTTGCGAAAAATCGCCGTTACTGCCTTAGCAATGACTATGTGAAAACCCGTGATGTAGATGATAAGCCATTGCTCATGGAACGGGCAAAAGCGGAACTACCTCGCGTGGCTCAAACCTGGATGGTGGGAGATACAGAGGCTGATATTATAGCAGCAAAAAGAAACGGTGTCAAGGTTATAGCCGTGTTATGTGGCATCCGCGATCGCGCCCAATTAGAGCAATACAATCCAGACTATATTGTTGCGAATTTAGACGAAGCAGTGGACTTTATTTTAGAGCGGTCGCTGCAACGGGTTGGATAACACAAATCAAAAGTCAAAAGTTCTGAGTTCTGGGTTCTGAGGTTAAAACTCAAAACTCAAAACTCAGAACTTATCGCAGGAAAGCGCTAATTAGCCACAACAAAATAAATGTCAGGGTTGTCGAGAATTGTTCTGTGGTTAGGAAGTTAATATACGGTATTAGCAAGCCACCAAGTAGTCCGCCCACCATCAAGCCAGTCACTAAACCAGCTACGGTTAGCAATACAGCCCGACCGAATTTACCTTCTTTGCGATTTAAGAAGTACAGACTGACGCCGACACCAACTACCAATCCCAGTTGCAAGAACTGGTCCCCACCAGCCGGATAAACCAAGCTGACGCCACTTAACAGAGCAAATATTCCTCCTGGTATGAGGATATCTGCCTGAGATGGCTTATCCAGCATGGATTGTAGCCAAGCGGGGGATTTAGATGCTTGAGGTAGGTTTTCTTTTGGGGGCGCTTGGGTGAGGCGCTCTGGAAAGCGGATGCGTTCAGGCACTTTAATTTTGCCTTCCTGCCGCATCCGCAAGCGATCCATTAAAATCGCGTCGTAAGCCGCTTCAATCAGTTCCAGAGACTTCGCATCGCCGCTATATTCTTCAAATAAGCGATTACGAGCATCTTGAATTTCATCAAAGCTAGCGTCTTCTGATACCCCAAGCTTGTCGTAGGGATTTTGATCGCTCATGGGAGTTTATTGCCTCAGCCTCAGTTAGGGCAGCCTTACCTAAAAACAACAATACAACAATAGACCGTTTGCAGTCAGTCTCCATCAAGACCTCGCCCTTAAGGGCGGGGATTAATCAGATAATCAAATCGATAGTTTGCCCTACCAGTATCTGACGCAAGTAAATGTGACCGACTAGGCATCATTAACTAATAGTCACTTTAACATATGGAAAGAAGTCCGTGTATACCCTCATGGGGTTCACTAAGGGCGCGATTTACCATATAACAAGAGTAAAAATCCATCAAAGGCAATTTTATGAAAAAATTAAACTTTGCTATTCTTGCTTTGAGAGCTTGTAGATCCCAAAACGAGTTTTCGCCTGTTAGCGTCAAAATTACTTATGGCATCCAGCAACATCTCGGTATAAAGTAAAAGGACTTTGATTTGCCGATTCGGTGCAATTAATTAATGACTCTGCTTCGAGTAATGCAGCTACTACCAAGAAATTTACCTGATGGTTATCAGTTTATCCGGAAAACTTATTGGGATGACCGGATGAAGAAGCTGATAATTGCTGATAATTGTTTAAGATGCTGTTTACACTATTATCGGGCTAATCAGGAAATTCTTCCCGTAGCCTTGTAGCTGTTATTGCCCAAAGCGGAAACGCCGCATCCTGTGCTATCCGCCTGTTAATCCTCATAATTTTTGTACAAAGTGATGGTCATGGCTCCAGCCAAGATTCTTGTCGTTGATGACGATCCTGCAGTTCGGAATTTAATCCAACGCTTTTTGAGCAAGCAGAACTATCAGGTGGAGTCTGCCGAAGACGGTAAGACAGCCCTAGCTTTATTTGAGCAATTTAACCCCGACTTGGTAATTCTCGATGTCAATTTGCCAGATGCGATTGGCTACAACCTTTGTCAAGAGATGCAAGGTCGGACTGGCGTTTTCGTCTTAATGCTCACTAGCCGCGCAGATGAAGCTGATAAAATTCGTGGTTTTGCTAAAGGCGCTGATGATTATCTCACCAAGCCTTTTGGTTTGGGAGAATTAGAAGTGCGAGTAGCCGCCATACTCAAGCGTCAGCGGATTGTTACTACCGCTGAACAACAACGTCTGGTGTTTGAAAAGCTGATGATTGATCCGGTACGCCGGGAAGTAACACTAAATAACCAACCTGTCCCCTTAACCGCTCTCGAATTTGACTTGCTACACTTTTTAGCCAGCCATCCGGGTAGAGTTTGGCGGCGTGCTGAACTCATCCAAGAAGTCTGGGATTATGATTATGTTGGCGACCAACGGGTCGTAGACGTACACATCGGTCAAATTCGCAAGAAAATAGAAGCGGATTCTAGTCAACCTGCATTAATTCAAACTGTACGCGGCGTTGGCTATAAGTTCGAGTGTCCTACCCCATCCCCGCCAGCAGAAAAAGTGTAGTAGTAACAAAGGAAGTTAGTTGATGTTTATTTCCCCAGGCGGGGAATCCCGCCTGTGAAGTAGCATCTATTGGCGCTTGGTTAGTGTTGATAATAATTTGTCGCTATTTTTCCAGTTATTAGACTGTCTCATGGCGGGCTAAACAAGGGCAACCCAACGCTATGTCATCAACCTAATTGCGGTGTAATTGATGCACAACGAAACTCTGGTTAACTGCGCCCTCAGATTATTTATTGGTGCTAACCTCTGATGATGGGAGAGACTATTTTAAAACTCTGTCTCACAAGTTTACAGCTAATGTCTTCGTAGCACTTCCTCCTTAAGGAGGATAATACACAATTCCTAATCCACTGGCGGGATAGTTTGTTATTTATCTATACTTATGGCAATTTGTGGATCTGTGGTTCCACCAATCAAGTCAAGAAATTTATCAAAAATTAAAAATCGCCATCCTCAAGACCCACAATTGGAAAGTTAGAAGACTAAATTGTGCGGTGGGGTGGAAGTGAACTACCCCACCGCACAGGCGGATGGGGCTTCTGTACTCATAGGGGAAGAAGGACGGGGCTTTAAACCCATTTCTTTGGTAATAGGGGTGCTAAAGCCGAACGGAGGTCAGCATTGACCTAGGAAGGGGTTGTGAGGACAAGATTATCAGCTTTCAGACTGTACTCAATTTCACGAAACTTTGCTGTAGTGAATCAGCCACAACCACACCACTAATACCAGCACCGAGGATTAGGGGGTTCAGTCCCTAAGTACTTGGGCTGGCTATGTAGTATGTATTGCTACTTAACAGTGATGGAATAAAGTTTCTAGGTAGACACGAGCAGCACGGCGATCGCCATCTCCATTCTGAAGCAAGAATAGCGATAGAGCTGCGGTCAAAACACGGTCTTGGTCCCAATCTGGATGGGTTTCTAAATAGCTTTTGAGCGCCTCGTGCAGGGATTCGGGAATTTCTGCCAGGATACTAACCGTTGCGTTCATCATAAGTTTCCCTCTAGGGGTAAGTGGACAGGGCAACCTTGCTTTCTAAAAGCTACATTCAGGCAACACAGAGCGCTAAATAGCCTGGTAAATGGCTATAGTAGCCCCTTAAGGTGACAAATCTCAGGTCAGTAGTAGACCAGATTTGTTGACCAGACTTAAACAAGCCGGTCGCATCATTTTGTGCCAAGAGGGGGTGGGTTTGTCAATGCTGCGAAATATTAAGAAACTTGGGAATCCGGAAAAACATCAACGTAAATATAGGGCTTTCAGGCATATTTTTGTTACATAAATTTATATGAACTCAGTGATTGCGTTAACTGACCGTAACAAGTGCAAAATCCCCAGCAAAACCGCAACCGCTCATCAGACCGTTAAGAGCCTGTGGAAAACGTCAAAAAAGCCTGTGGAAAACCTGTGGAATCTGTGAGGAAAAATTTCGCGAATGATAAGAATTACAAAAATCGGGAATGGGTAATGGGGTATTTTTCCTTGTCGCTCTTCCCCAGTCCAGTCATCTCAGGGTCTAGTCATCGCTCCCCAGGTGGAGGAGACTTCGGAGCATCTCCTCTTCCGCAGGGGAATAGGGCTGAGTGACTTGTAGAACGTTGTCACGAGTGATAGCTACATCTGGTTTTACTTTGCGGTTAATCAGTTGTAGTACACCCATAATGTCACCGTTTTGGGTGTGCATTGGCATGACTATGACTGAGCGAGTACGGTAGGAAAAACAAACATCAAAACTGTGGTCTAGATGATAAGGAGTGGTATCTGGTAAATCATAGGCATCTGGTAGATTTAAGCTTTCACCAGTTAAGGCCACATAACCCGCTAAACTATTGGCAGTTAAAGGTACAGCGAACTGTCTAAAAGTAGCTTCTTTAAGAGAATAATTTTGCGATACCTTAAAAATCAACTTAGGAACACCATCGCTGTTGTCTATTAAATAAACACTACCAGCATCACTGCATGTAATGGTGCGAGTCTTAGATAAAATTATATTTAGCAATTCTTCTAATTCATCGCCGCTACAAACAGTAGTACGCAGCGATACCATTTGGTTGATCAACTGTGCCGCTGCAGTAACTTCTTGTAAAAATTCCGGCTGCTTGAGGCTTGTCAACTGCCAGTTAGGAATATTCATAGACACTCACGTGTAGATTGCACTAATTCAAAGTGTAAGTTGAATTAAGGTTGCCAAGAAAGTCATCAGCAGCATCTGTAAGCAACCTCAAGAAACTTCCAGATTTTTGCAGCGCCACTGTTGAGATAAGCAGTGGATATTTTCTAATTCTCCCGCACTAATGCGATCTAGATGAGCAAGAACCATGTTCATCCTTCCTTGAGAATGGAGGCGATCGCGATTACGGCTGAGGAAATCCCAGTATAAGAAATTGAAAGGACAAGCGCTATCACCCGTCCGTTCCTTGGGATTATAAACACAGCCACGACAGTAATCGCTCATCTTATTGATATAGTTGGCAGAAGCAGCATAAGGTTTAGATGCCAGCACCCCACCATCAGCAAATTGTCCCATACCAATTACATTTGTTTGCATCACCCAGTCGTAAGCATCAATAAAAGCTGCATGAAACCAATTTTCTATTTCTTGGGGTGAAATTCCACAAATGAGCGCAAAGTTACTTAACACCATTAAGCGCTGAATATGATGGGCATAACCAGTTCTTTGCACTTGCTGGAGAATCTGGTACAAACAATTCATCTTGGTTTCACCCGTCCAAAAAAACTCTGGTAACGGATGGGTATGATTAAACCAATTGCGCCGCTCATACTCGTCATGATCCATATAGTCGTAGATACCATGCATATATTCTCGCCAACCCAGCACCTGGCGGATAAAACCCTCTACACTATTTAAAGAAAGTTGCTGTTGATAATAAGCAGTCTCGGCAGCTTGAATCACTTCTGTGGGATGAAGCAAGCCAATGTTTAAATATGGCGACAGCAAAGCGTGCCACATGGTTTCTTCACCCGTAATCATGGCATCTTGGTAAGGCCCAAAACCAGGCAGCCGATTTTGAATAAATGAGTCTAATACTTGGAGTGCTTGGTGACGATTTACCGCCCAAGAAAATGGTTCAATATCACCGTAGAGGGGAATTGTTAAAGACTTAACATCGGAAATCACCGCTTGCGTAATTTCATCGGCAGCAAACCACAAAGCCGGGGGTGTCTGTAGCTTTCCTTTGGGGGGTTTGCGGTTTTCTTTGTCAAAATTCCACTGTCCGCCAACGGGTTGCTCTTGCTGCATCAAAATTTGCCAACGTCGCCGTCCTTCCCGATAAAAATCTTCCATTAATAAACGTTTGCGACCTTGTGCCCAATTTTTGAACTCATCGGGACTCCACAAAAAATGATTGTTGGGTACTATGGTGATTTTGCACTTTAGTTCTAGACTTTGAATTAGCTTCAGCAAAGGACGGTCATTAGGCGCCATCACCCGTAGCTGTGTAATTTGATTTTCCTGAATCCAGTCTTGGAGAGGTGTAGCAAAATCATCGGCAATTTTGTAGGTGACAGCGTAACCTAATTGCCGTAATTCTTCAGCAAAATGGCGCATAGCTGACCATACCAAGACTAGTTTTTGACGGTGGTATGGACGTGTTTGGACGTGACTGAGTGACTCAATCAGGATGACAGGTATTTTACCTTTCTCTCCAGATATTTGTAGTGCTGCTTGTCCAGTCCACAGTTGGTCGCCTAATATCCAAATACCAGTTGTCATCAAAATTTACAATTCATCAAGGGGAAGGGCGAAGATACAAAAATTTGCACTTGATGTTAGTTAATATTTGTTTAGGCTTCGGGCTTTTTTGTTAGCCCCTGAAACAACAGTTGAATAGCCAAAGCCAGTAAACCCAATGTCACCAGCGCAAATATCCCTGTTCCCAAGGTAGCGACACCCAAAACTAGGGTGCGTACAGCAGAAGAAATCCGTAGCGCTAGTTGGTTATCGGAATGAATGGGTTTGTTGGCAAAACTTGTGGCTATTGCCACCATTAATAAATAGCAACCATACCCGACTCCCCCGGAAATTATTGCCCCGATTAAGCAACGTAAAGGGGTAGGTGGTGTTTCGTCTTGTGTATCTGGTTTGGGAGTTAAATTTGGGTCGTTCATGGTATTGAGTTATTAGTCATTAGTTATTAGTTATTAGTTATTAGTTATTACCTGATTGGGCTACGTTAATTCCCTTGGTAGTGAATTTAGCGACGAATAATTCTAAATCCTCGTCGGGAATTGCTGTTCTGACATCGAGTTTGGCTTGTTCTGCTTGGGTTTGCGATTCACAGAGGGCAAATACGGTGGGTCCGGAGCCTGACATCATGGTGCCTAATATGTCTGTTTGAGAAAATGTATCCCGCAGTTTTTGGACTGGGGGATATTCTGGGAGGACGACTTTTTCTAAGTCGTTGTGGAGTTTTTGGGCGATTTCTCTGCCATTTTTATGGACTATGGCTTTTACCATTGCTCCGGAATGTACTGCTGCTGCTCTAGCGGCTAAACTGTCTTTATCCCGCAGGTAAGTACTACCATATTGCTGGCGATAGGTTTTGTATGCCCAAGGGGTGGAAACTGCTAGACTGCGGTATTTACCTAAAATAACGTATAAATTGTCTATCCCAGGCATGGTGGCAAGTTGCTCACCTCTTCCGGTGGCGATCGCAGTTCCTCCGCCGACGCAAAAGGGTACGTCGGAGCCTAGGGTAGCGCCTAATTCCTCAAGTTCGGACTGGGTAAGTCCTAATTCCCAGAGCAAATCTATCCCGACTAACACCGCTGCAGCATTGGTGGAACCGCCAGCCAAACCGGCTGCGACGGGTATGTGTTTGTGGATGGTGATGTCTAGTCCGCCGTATTGAGCGTAGGCTTCGGGAAATTGGGTTGCCATCAGTTCCGCCGCTCGGTATGCCAAATTAGTTTTATCGCTGGGTACCTGTGGGTGGTGGCTGTAAACGCGGATATCTTGGATGCTGCTGGCTTTTAAATCAATCCTATCCGCCAAATCAATACTTTGGAGAATCATTACCAGTTCGTGGAAACCATCGGGGCGATCGCCAATGATTTCCAGGTATAAATTAATTTTTGCCGGGGCAATTAAAGTGTAAGAACGCATTTTTAATGGGAATGGGGACTAATGACTCAGCAAAGATAACTGATTTGCTAAGGCTACCCATTGGGCAATGCTGATGTCTTCAGCGCGAGCTTGGGGGTTAATTTCTAATTGTTCCAGTAATTGGGTCAGGTGGTCACGCTCTAGGAGGGATTTCAAATTATTTCGCAACATTTTGCGCTTGGCACCAAAGCCTAATTTGACCAAATTATCCAAGCGTCGGGGGTCTTGGGCTGGGGTTTCTAGGGGTCGGGGACGCAGACGCACGACGGCGGAATCTACTTTCGGTGGGGGGTAAAAAGCCTTAGCTGGGACATCACACACTAGTTCACACTCAGCTAGATATTGCACCCGTACCGACAGCGCTCCAAAGGCTTTGGAACCGGGTTTAGCATAAAGCCTCTGAGCTACTTCTTTTTGCACCAGCAAGACGATAGCGTCAAAGGGTTCGGGGTTAGGGTTAGCGATGGTTCCCAGGAGTTTCTCTAATATCGGTCCGGTGATGTTGTAGGGGATATTTGCTACTACTTTGTTTAGCTCTTGGAATGGGGGGAATGGTTCTAGCAGGGGTTGTAAATCTAGTTCTAGAAAATCGCCCTGGAGCAGTAAAAAGTTGTCTTTCTTTCCTAATTCTTTGGTTAATAATTGGCATAAATCGCGGTCAATTTCCACCGCTACTAGGGATTGTACCAAAGGCAAGAGACGGCGGGTGAGAATGCCGGTACCCGGACCAATTTCTAGGATGCGGTCAGAGGATTGACATTCTGCAGCCGCGACAATTTTATTCAGGGCTGTTTCGCTTTTAAGCCAGTGTTGGGCGAATTGTTTGCGGGGCTTGATGCTCATGTAGGATTTATTTTGGGCAGGGATGATACCGTTTTATATTGCTATTTGTAAACTTCACCCGCAAAAATCATATAAAAATTTACATTTGGCTGCCTTAGTGGAAAATTATTGCAAAAATTATCAATAAGCCGACGAAATTACGTCATTTCAGGGCTTGACAAACCGCATCACTTTCCCTATTTTATTATTAGGGTGTATGTTCTTACCCTTGTATATACAACCCGAAAAGTATTCATAGTTAATTCTAAATAGCTGGTTTTAAGGTGTATCGCGAGGATAAACGCCACAACAGACAGCCAGCACCTTAACCAGGAAATTGTTTTTTCAGAGATTCCAAACCAGCCCAACGGCGGTCAACAGAGTTCTCAGTTTTTGGTTGGGAATTGGGGTTGTTAGTTGGTTGAATTCCTGGACACTTAGCATCACACAACTGGCGTTGAGGCATTGCCAAGCAAAGATGCTCGTACAACCACTCACTAGGATAGAAATAACCTTGGGGTGAGAGAGTTTCCACTAAATCTTCCATAGCGACTTCCCGCTCCAAAGGTAGGTCGTCTAGCTGCTGGGCGGTTTCATCCAACCAGATAATTTCCGACGTATCGACCAGCAAGCGCTGATTGTACTGCTGCAAGCAGCGATTACAGGTCATAGTCACAATGGTTTCTGCCTGACCTGACACATCCAAGTAATTGCCATGATGCTGAACGCGCACTCGACCGCGAACCGGAGTTAATGTATCCAGACCGGGGAGAAATTCTTTAATCTCAATCTCCTCTGTCCGCTCTGGGGCTGTTGTGATTTGGGGAATATAAATTGATTCCATAGTCATGAGTGATTGGTCGTTGGTCATTGGTCATTGGTCATAAGTCATTGGTCATTTGCAAACAACCATTGACCGCTGACCCTTGACTAACTTAGAAACTGCTGCCGTCCTCAGCCGCCGGTCGGACAACCAGATGCCGATGGGGTTCTTTGCCCCGGCTAAAGGTTTCTAAATCCGCGAATTCTTTCAAGAAGGTGTGGACTTGACGGCGTTCTGCTGAGGAGAGGGATTTAATTTCCACTTCTTCACCAGAAGCACGCACTTGAGAAGCAGCTGATTCTGCTAAAGCACGGATTTCCGCTTCCCGGCGGACGCGATAGCCATCTAACTCAATGGTGAAGGAGGCTTGCTCTTGTGGGGATTGGTTGAGGTTGACGATGGAATTTGCCAAATATTGCATCGCATCTAAAACAGACCCATCAAGTCCAATCAAAACCTTGATTTGTTCTGGCGTCAAATTGGTTTCATCAATCGTCAACCAGTAACTGACGGGTTCTTGAGTGTCGCCGTCACCATTGTTTTCCAACTGGGCTGTAACATCTGCAGCTAATCCTGATAGGTTCAGCAGCGTTTTTAACCACTGCTGACCCCGCTGCATGGCAGTGTCAGTCATGTTCAACCTGTAGCCTTTTTCTTAGAACTTTTTGGCTCGAAAGGTAGAGCTTCCTTGCTTTTACTTTCTGCTTGTTTTTCTTGTTCCGCCACGATTTTTTGCAATTCTTCTGGCAAGGCTTCGCGGGACAGCAGGTAAGTTTGCAGGGTTTGGAAAACGTTACCGATGACCATATACATCAGCACCCCAGCCGGTAGGGGGAAGAACAAGAACATCCCAGAAAAGATAACAGGGGTGATTTTGTTAACTGTATCCTGCTGTGGGTTGCCACCACTGGAATTTTGCCCAGAAAGCACCTGGCTGACATAAAGGCTAATCCCGAAGAATATCACCATGCCGATGATATCCCAGTGAATGGTGCCGTCGTCATCAAAAGCACCCACCCGACCTAAAGCATCGATAAACAGAAATCCTTGTTCGGCTGCCAAACCAGGAATGCTTCCTTGAATCGTCACATCTCCTGGTTGTAAGGCTTCTATGTTGCCATTTTCATCAATTCGTACCCGGTCTTCACCTTTGATGACTTTCCAAGCAGGAGTGAGTTTGCTTTCTGGATGTTCTTGCTCGATTGCCGAAAAGGGCTTACCCTCCATCGTTTGATATTCAATCTTGGTCTTTTCTCCCACCGCTAACTTGTTACCACCAGGGAGAATAGCAGTAACTTTTAGATGTTCACCGTCAGCAATGTAAATATTTTGCGGCGGAGTAGCAAAAGCTTGTGGTTGAATTCGCTCGATTTGCTCGGCGGGAAAGATTTGCATGTTAACGCTGTAGTTAACTGTCGCAAACGGTGAACCGCGCAAGGTAGCAAACAGCGCAAATAAAACAGGCATCTGAAACAACAGCGGTAAACATCCAGCCAAAGGATTGCCGAATTCCTTCTGGACGTTCATCATTTCTTCCTGCTGCTTTTGCGGATCGTCCTTGTAGCGCTGTTTGATTTCTTCCATCCGCTTCTGCATCACAGGTTGGACAACCCGCATCCGCCGCATATTGCGAATCGAACCTGCACTCAGAGGATAGAGTGCAAAGCGCACAACCAGTGTCAATGCCACAATCGCCAATCCATAGCTAGGCACGATTCCATAGAAAAAATCTATGATCGGCAGCATGACGTTGTTGGAGAGAAACCCGATACCAAAATCCATTATCGTGAATTCAACCTGAGGTACTTTAAATTATCTGAATCTAATCTATCTAACTACTGGTTTTTTGCGCCCACGGGAATGCTACGGATTGCCGTAAGGGGCATGGGGCATGAGGCATGAGGCATGGGGCATTGGTAATTTTTACTTACTTCCCAAGTCTTGATTATCTTCCTTGTCCCTTGTCCCCAATCCTTTGATTCATGACTTTTTGGCAATTTTGTAGCTGGGATTTCTATCCGCTACTTTTTCTTCAATGTAGTCATACAATTCCCGGAACTTAGGAATAGCTCGCAATTCAAGACGGCTACCATCTCTGAGCGTCAGTACCATATCTCCCCACAAACCAATGCCACGGGGAACTTTGATAATATTGACAATTTCTGAGTAAATTACATCGGTTCGGTCTTGTCCTCGCCAACCACCAGTAACTGAAATCCGGCGATCGCTAATCCGGAAACGCAGCCACAATGCTCTGACAATTGCGCCTATTGTTAAAGGAATGCCTACTATGGTGAACCCAATCAAGATATTGAGGATTAAATCACCTATATGGGGACCACCTTCAAAGTAAACTTCTTCGCGAATGCCCATTTAATACCTCAGCTTCTGCCAACAACTGCTCTAATTCTTGCAGAAATTGTTGGGTTACGCACTCTTGTTCTGTTGCATTAGGTTGGACAACCACTACCAACCGCCATCCCGGCGCGATTTTTGGTAACAATTGATGCAATGCCGCTGATATTTGCCGCTTCAGGCGGTTGCGAACTACCGCCCGTTTGCTAACTTTTGTACTAATAGAAATACCGATTTGTGTCGGTGGTAGGAGTCCATTAATCGATGGTTGTGAAACATTAGTCTCAGTATCCGGAGATGGCGCCCACGAGCGGGGTCGCAAGGCTCTTAGGGTGAAATATTTGCCATAGCGACGTATTCCTTGCCGGAATACCGCCCGGAAATCATGTCGTGATTTGAGTCTATGTGCTTTTGGTAAAGCCACAGCCCCTCTTCCATCATCTCCTAGTTGCTAGACGCTTAACCGATGGCGTCCTTTCTTTCTTCTGGCTCGAATTACGTTGCGACCATCAGGAGTCCGCATCCGAACACGAAAACCAGAGACTCTCTTTCTTTTCCGACTAGTACCCTCCAAGGTGCGTTTCATTGCTTTGTCCTTTCTGGCGATTTTAAAAAGTCACAATCTATTATTTTATCACTGATAGGGGTAATGGGGAATAGGGAACGGGGAATAAGACATAGCCCATAGGAAGACAAGTAAGACAAGGAAGAAATTGATGCCCAATGCCCAATGCCCCATGCCCCATGCCCCATGCCCAATGCCCAATGCCCAATGCCCCATGCCCCATGCCCAATGCCCAATGCCCAATGCCCAATGCCCCATGCCCCATACCCAATTTAGCTGATACTCAAAATCCACGTCCCGACGTAGCGCAACATTGGTACATCCCCAGGGGAGAGGATTTGGCAGTTGAAATAGAAAATGCCACCAAAGCTGGGATTTTTGACATTGGAAAATATTAACTCTACTTCGCTACCTGCGGGTACGGGTTGTTCGGGAAAGATTTCAATTATCCGACCTTCCGGGTCCCACTTCACTTCCGAGAGGGGGACTTTTTTGTCATTTACCCTCACCTCAATCTCGTCTTTGTCAAATTTCCCTTTGAAGTAGTTAGGATAAGTGACTGCAAACTGTTCAACTGCCAATTTTAGCTTTTTTGCAGGAATTTTCAAGCGATATCTATCCCAATTATCAGATTGTCCACCAAAATCGAGCCGGAAAGGTAGCTGATTTTCACTTTTGATACCGCTAAATAGCGTAAATCCCGGTAAAGTTTGTGCCCAGCTAACGGCTGGGAAGCTTGCCAGCAAACAACTGGTAACAGCTAATGCAGAGAGTGAACGTCGCATACTTAGACTCCTCAGCGCAGAAATTCCTGTGCTATGTGAACACTGGACAGTCAACATTTGTAAATAAACTTTACTACTGACTCGCTCATTGTGGACGTGTAAAAAACACAAAAAGTGCCAAGGGGGTTGGGGACTGGGGACTAGGGATTGGGGATTGGGGACTAGGAAAAATCAACTTGACAGTGAAAAACGTTTTTTTACCACTGAGGTTACTGTTTCATTAGTTAAAGAAGCTATTTTGTAAACCTTTACTTTAGTTAACATTGATTTACAAACAAAATCTGAAAATCTTAATTTAATTGTTAGAAAAATTGAAATATAAAAATCATGATTTACAGTTAAATAAATCTAAGCTTGGAGGACAAAGTAGTATAGGGAAAAAGACTTATCGCATATTTAAAGAGATTTATTGTAGTTAGATTCAAATTAGAGTAGCCTAAATGTTGACAAAAAAATTGCCATTGTTATCTAGGGTTTTTCAAATTCCTAAAATAAGCTAAAGACCAGGATTAAAAATCTGGCGATAGACATACCATGTGCTTAGTGTGACGCTGGTTATAAATCTCCAGAAGAATCAAATCAGTCTACGCTCGCACAGGTCAGAAGCTAACCTTCAATTGAGCAGTTAATTAGCTACTGAGGAAGTTCATAAAAAACTCAAGTAGCAAGAGATGCGCGTGTTTATTCATAGGCAAAGTTACAGCTTGTAGAGAATAAAAAATTCCCTCAAGGAGATTGCATGAAAATAGCAGTTGCTAAAGAAATAGAAGTTTGTGAACGTCGAGTAGCATTAATTCCTGATACCGTTGCCCGCTTGGTAAAACAAGGTTTAGAAGTATGGGTAGAATCCGGTGCAGGGGAACGGGCATTTTTTACGGATGAAGCATACACCGCCGCTGGAGCGAAAATAATTACCGATACTGCCCAATTATGGGGCGAAGCAGATATTTTACTCAAAGTCAGCCCACCCCAAGAACGGGAAGACGGACGTTCCGAAATTGACTCCCTGCGGGAAGGCGCAATATTACTTAGTTTCCTCAATCCCTTGGGAAATCCCCTTGTAGTGCAGCGCTTAGCTACCAAGAAGGTGACAGCCTTCAGTATGGAAATGATTCCCCGTAGCACTAGGGCACAAAGTATGGATGCTTTGTCCTCCCAAGCCTCAATTGCGGGTTATAAAGCAGTATTAATTGCGGCGGCTGCATTACCAAAATACTTCCCGATGCTGACAACTGCCGCTGGGACAATCGCCCCTGCTAAAGTATTTATTATTGGCGCAGGAGTGGCAGGTTTACAAGCGATCGCCACCGCTAGACGCTTGGGAGCAATTGTCGAAGCCTTTGATATTCGCCCTGCTGTTAAGGAAGAAGTACAAAGCTTAGGAGCGAAATTCGTCGAAGTTAAGCTGGAAGAAGAAACCGTCGCCGCTGGAGGGTACGCTAAAGAAGTTTCCGAAACCAGTAAACAGCGGACACAGGAAGCGATCGCCGCCCATGTGAAAACAGCAGATGTCGTAATTACTACTGCTCAAGTACCAGGGAAAAAAGCACCCCTGCTGGTGACACAGGAAATGGTAGCCCAGATGAAGCCCGGTTCGGTAATTGTCGATCTAGCTGCCGAACAAGGTGGTAACTGCGCTGGCACCGACCCCGGTAGAGATGTCGTCGTAAATGGCGTTACCATCATCGGTCCAATTAATTTACCATCCTCGATGCCAATCCACGCCAGCCAAGTTTACGCTAAGAACCTGTTGGCACTATTGCAAGTGCTGCTTGTAGACAAGGCGATAAATCTCAACTTTGAAGACGACATCATCCGCGATACTTGCGTTACCCACGCTGGGGAAATTCGCAATCAGCGGGTGCTGGATGCGTTGCAAGGGATGAGGGCTTCGATTAGTTAATTTTGGATTTTCTCACGCAAAGGCGCAAAGGCGCAAAGTCTTTCTTTCTTTGGGTTTTTGCGCGAAATATAAGGAGTTTTGAGTCATGCCAGATGCGTTAATGGCTGCATTATTTGTATTTGCTTTAGCATCGTTTACTGGTTTTGAAGTCATCAATAAGGTGCCCCCGACCCTGCACACTCCCTTGATGTCTGGTTCCAACGCGATTTCGGGAATTGCTGTTATTGGGGCTTTGGTGGCTTCTAGTGCCAAAGAATCGAATATTTCTGTAATTCTT
>JAYKJH010000045.1:0-37214 GCA_035285345.1 Nostocaceae cyanobacterium
AGGCTTGACCTAAAATTTGATGTCCCATACAAATGCCAAACATTGGTTTTTCTGCTGACAGCAAGGCTTTAGTAGTGGCGACACCTTCAGTGACAGCGGCGGGGTCTCCCGGTCCATTGGAGAGAAAAATGCCATCGGGGTTGTACTGAAGAATTTCCTCCGCACTGGTATGAGCGGGAACAACAATCACACGGCATCCATAGCTTGCCAAGCGATGGAGGATATTGCGTTTGACGCCAAAGTCAAGGGCGACAACGGTAAAAGTTTCGCCATTATTTTCCACTGCGGAGGGGCTGAATTCCCACGCTGATGTCGTAGCTTCAGACCATTCGTAGATAGTTTGGGTGGTAACTTCTTTAACCAAATTCAAGCCCTTCATGTTGGGAGCCGCCTGTACTAATTCCAGGAGTTCCACTTCATCAAGAATTTCCGTGGAAATTCCGCCGTTCATCGCTCCATAAACCCGAATTTTCCGCGTCAGAGCGCGGGTATCAATACCGTAGATTCCCGGAATTTCATGTTGCTTGAGATAATCGGGTAGGGATTGGCTGGAACGCCAGTTACTGGGGCGGGTACAAATGTTGCGTGCGATCGCACCCCGCACTTGGGGACCCCCCGACTCTTCATCCTCTCGATTTACACCTGTGTTCCCCAACTCTGGATAGGTGAAAATTACAATTTGACCACAATAACTAGGGTCTGTTAGTACCTCTTGGTATCCAGTGATGCCAGTATTAAAGACCACTTCTCCGATGGTGGTGCCGATAGCACCAAAAGACCATCCCCGATAGGCGCTGCCATCTGCAAGCACAAGTAAAGCCGGTTTAGCGTCAGTCAAAGCCATAGATTCAACAAAAGTAAGCGGCAGAGTAATTCAATTTTCTATGTTGCGACCGTTATTATGACACGACTGACTCAGCAGAAGATGTTTTATTGGTTGTATTTAAGGATGCTCATATATCGAGTACTGAGGTCATGGGTAATTGGTAATTGGTAATTGGTAATTGGTTGTCTTCCTTGTCCCAGCGTTCGTTTATTAGGTTTACAGTGGAATTGGTGTTGAGCATATTCTGTGCGTAACTCTGGCAGTTGCTTTTTTGATATGTGGTGATGCTTATGCCGTTTTCATCCCGCGTCGGAATAATTTTAGTATCGGCTACACTGGCAGTTTTAGGATTGGCTTGTACTAACAACGTTAATAACAAACAGAACCAAGAAACTAACGCCAAAGCTAACAATCAAGATTCCCTAAACACTAATCCCCCAATTGCACCTGCACCCGCAGTACCAACAACTAGCCCCGATCCCCCATCAACTACCGCTTCATCACAACCAAGTGCTTACGAATTGGCGCTAGATAGGGCTGCTGGTGCTTACAGTATTAGTCAATCTGCTCAAGCACCAAGTGATTGGAAATTGGTCATCGCTCAGTGGCAAAGTGCGATCGCCCTACTCAAACAAGTACCTAAAAATAGCCCAGATTTTACCGTCGCTCAGAAAAAGATTACCGAATACCAGCGGCAAGTAGAGTATGCTCAGCGTCAAGCTGCTCGTCCACGTCCCCAGGAACCAGAGCGATTAATAGCGATTATGCCAGAGACAAGCGCTCCTGTTAAAGCTACTTCCACTACAGCTACTTCCACTACAGCTACTTCCACTAAACCTGCTGCCAAACCTGCACCTTTAGAACCATCACCAGTGGTACAAACAGATACACCCAAATTACCAAACCCTTCACCAGTCAATCTGACACAGACACAACCAACCAAACCTGTGTTTAAAACCCCTATTAAACGGCGAATTGGTGGTACTCCAATTATTGATGTCACCTTTAACGGCAATCAAACATTTGAAATGGTTGTTGATACGGGAGCAAGTGGGACGGTAATTACTGAGCAAATGGCTGCAGCACTTAATGTTGTACCGATAGCGGTAGCTAAAGCAAATACCGCTAGCGCTAAAGATGTCAAATTTCCCGTCGGCTATATTAATTCGATGGAAATTGCTGGCACCCTGGTACAGAATCTTCCCGTGGCGATCGCTGGTTCCGAACTAGAAATCGGATTACTGGGACACGACTTTTTTGGTAACTATGATGTTACCATCAGGCAGAATTTAGTCGAATTTCAACCCCGTTAACCAGTGCTAACGAACACAAGTTACGAGGAGAAAATATTAGCGGCTAACTTGTTCAAAAGCCTGAGCAATGGCGTCCCATGCAGGCTTACGTTGCATTTGGTTGTCGAATGGTAGGGGTCGTTCCCGTAGCGCTTCTGCTTTTTTCTGAGACCGGGAAGCTTGCAACCAGGAATATTTATCGCTCAACCCCCAAGTCAGAACGGCAATGACTGCTGGTTCTTCCAGTACTATGGAGAGAAATTGTGTATAGACTTCCGCAATGGCGCGATCGCGTTCGATAGCATCTCCTGAGTATGGTAAAATATTTCCCACATCCAATTCCGTAATCAAGATTTTCAAACCCAGCTTGCTGACTTGGCTGAGAAAATTCTTCAGTTTACTAGCACTAAAGCGGTTATTATCTCCTCCCAAATGGGCTTGTATTCCTAAAGCATGGATAGGAACACCTTTTTTCTTGAGATTTTCTAATAGCTTCAGGACAGCAGTTCTTTTTTCTTCCTGCCAATAGAGGTCATATTCCAACCCAAAATCGTTATAAACTAACAATGCTTTTGGGTCTGCTTGTGCAGCAGTACGAAAAGCAACATCAATGTATTCTGGTCCCAACCACTCCAACCACGGCGTTTTTCTTAACCCATCTGGACGGTTATCAGTGAGTTCAATTGCTTCATTAACCACATCCCAGGAATGAACTCTACCTTGAAAATGTCCGACGACAGTTTGAATATGTTCGGTCAATATTTTCTTGGCATTTTGGGGATTAACTTCTTTTTTCACCCACTCTGGTAAAGAGTCATGCCAAACTAGAGTATGGCCGCGAAACAACATGTTATGCTGGCTAGCAAAGTTGTACAATTCCTCCCCTGGCTCAAAATCAAACTTGTTTGATTCTGGGCGAACTATATCCCACTTTATGGCATTTTCCGGTACTAATATCCCACATTCTTGAGCTAAAACATCGCGATATGTAGTATCTGAGTGCAAATAGTAATTTTCTGCCGCACATCCATACAGTAAGCCTTTTTTTTGAGCTATTTGCCGTAAATTCTGACTGGGGAATTTTAACAGCTTTCTCGTAGCACTGGCCTGGGTTTGATTTGGCATATGTCTAATTAAGTAATCTAGTGCGAAGGCAGACATAGCAGACATGCTAGTCAAGCCTAATAAAAAGTTGCGCCGACTAGCGATGTATCTTTTATTATTCATAATCAATCTCGCAACAGAGGTATCTGATATTAATTAAAAAGATTTTTCTCAATTATGACTCAATGATGAGTGAGAATTTTTATAAAAATTGCTGACGAAATTTTTTGCAATATTTAACTTAAAAAATTAGGATATTAACCGCAAATAAGGGATTGAATTGTATAAATAAAAATCCTAATAAACATCCCCCTAAAGATATAGAGACGTTGGCTACAACGTCTCTATAAGCAAATAAAATTAATGGCTGGCTACGTAGTTTCCACTGAAGTTTTCCGCTTCTAATTGTGCAAGCGGAATTTCCTGTTGACCGGAAACACCCAAGCGACGAAGATTGACACTAGCGTTAGCGGCTTCCCGTTCCCCGACAATCGCGATGAGGGAACATCCTCCAACCCATAGGATGCCAAAAAATCATTCCTGGACTGTGTTCTTCAAAATGGAACAAGTCCATAACTCTTGCTATTTCTCGATGGTCGTACATAGTTATCCTCTTGTTAATTGTTAATCTTGATGACAATAAAAAACCCCTCCAAGAATCGTCTGGAGGGGTGAGAATCATTAATTACGAATTATGAATTCATAATTATTCCGTCACGTCGTCCCTCCCGGCGTGGTAGTGGTGGTAGTGGTAGTAGTTATCAAACAGTTGATCGGATAGTTCATAAGTCTGTAGGGGTGAGGTTTTCTCACCCCTGTAAGTCTCTAGGGGTAAGCTTTCTTTGCCCATGTTGAGGGTTAGAGTGGGGGAAAAATTAACAATAAAAAACCCCCAAGGTCTTACCAGGAGGGGTGAATCGATTTCTTTGCTTTATTCGCCGCACGCTATCGCTTCACGACCCCCCTTAGTTCGTAGTTTGGGTAGTTGTAGTAGTGGTCGTGAACAGAAGTGCGATCGCCATTGCTAGTTACAAATTCTGACTTGACAAAAAACTTGGCTTATATACCACCATTAAAACAAATGCCTGCTGTTTGTCAAGTTACTCTGGGAGATATCACCGTCAAAACTGTTCTCTAAGGCGACAAGCGCTCAATCTTCCAACTACCGTCCTGTAGACGGCGATAATTTAAACGGTCGTGCAGGCGACTGGGACGACCTTGCCAAAACTCTACCTCTGTGGGGATGACACGAAAGCCTCCCCAGTGGGGTGGTCGGGGAACTTCCTGATTTTCATACTTAGTTTGCAATTCCTGGAAGCGTTGCTCCAGCACTTCCCGACGGGGTATCACCTGACTTTGTTCAGAAGTCCAAGCACCCAAGCGACTGCTTAAAGGACGACTTGAGAAATACTCATCTGATTCCCCATTTGATACCTTTTCCACCAGCCCAGAAATCCTGATTTGTCGCTCCAGCGCTCCCCACCAAAACACTAAACAAGCCTGGGAATTGGCAATTAATTCTTGTCCTTTTTGGCTGCTGTAGTTCGTGTAAAAGACAAAACCTCGCTCATCAAAGTCTTTCAGGAGTACAATTCGCGCATTAGGTTGACCATCAGGTGTAGCCGTAGCTAGGGTCATGGCATTGGGTTCTAGAATTTGTGCCGCCAGAGCCTGATGGAACCATGTATGAAACTGCACAAAGGGATTGGGGTCAACATCGGTTTCACTCAACCCCTGTAAGGTGTAATTTTGCCGCAGGTCAGCTAAAGTTTTATCCATATCCATATTCAGTTATTTTAGGATGACTGGTAAATTTGATTATCTACAATTGTTCTGATTTTCGTTCACAATAGCTATGATGCTCAGCAAATACACCGCACCACCCTAAAAAGGAATCTCAATCAAATTTTCAGCCGATGTACCGTTCAGCCTCCCTTAAACGTCTGCTTATTTATGGTCTGAGCGGCCCGATTATCGCACTTAATATCTGGCTGCTGTCCCAGGTGTTTCGCTATTTCGAGCATCTAATTACTCTGCTTGCTGCCGCTGCTATTCTGGGATTTTTACTGAATTACCCGGTTAAATTCTTTGAACGCGCTGGATTGAATCGCACTCAAGCAGTCATCATCGTGTTGTTAATAACGCTAACACTGTTGGTGATTCTAGGTGTAACGCTAGTGCCAGTGGTGATTGACCAAACCTACCAACTGTTAAATAACATTCCAGATTTGCTAGCCAGTAGTCAACAAAACCTAGAAAAGTTTGAAATCTGGGCAAAAGCCAGACGGCTGCCGCTAGTGTTGAGAGATACCAGCAGTCGGCTGAATTCTAACATTGAAACTTTGGTACAACAGTTTGCAGGACAAGCGGTGGGAGTTGCTGGTACTCTGTTGTCAGGATTAGTTGACATGGTGTTAATTGTTGTACTGGCATTTTACATGCTTTTGTATGGCGATCGCCTCTGGAATGGTTTGGTTAATCTGTTACCAGTTTATTTGCGCTTTCCTCTAACTAGCTCTTTGCGGCTGAATTTCCATAACTTCTTCCTCAGTCAACTGTTGCTGGGGTTGTTCATGGTGGTGACTTTAGTCCCGATTTTCCTAATTCTCAAGGTGCCGTTTGCCTTATTGTTTGCCTTAGTGATTGGGATTGCCCAACTCATTCCCCTGATTGGCGCCAGCCTAGGTATTGGCTTGGTAACAATTTTGGTGTTGTTGCAAAATTGGTGGTTGGCAATTCAAGTAGCACTAGTGACAATTCTTATGCAGCAGGTGAAAGACAACCTCCTCGCTCCGAAATTAATGGGTGATATCACTGGATTGAATCCTATTTGGATTTTTATTACTATATTAATTGGTATAAAAATAGCAGGGTTATTAGGAGCGTTAGTGGCTGTACCTATCGCTGGAACTATTAAAGGAGTTTTTGATACGCTCCGTAGTGCTAGTTCTCAAATGGTTGTATCGACACTCACACTTCACCAAGACTCGCCTCCTGATGATAATGAGTAGATATTTGCGGGTGCATAACAACTAACTAAACGCTGTTAAAAAAAATGTTAGTGTGAAGAATCCATTTAGAGCATCGCCGATAAGCCAGGGGTGCTGTTACAATTTTCCAGTACTCCTTTGGAGTTAGTCCCAGCCCTAGTTAAGGCCTCATCCTTAAGGGCGGATAATATTCGTTAATGACTAAGATTGATAGTTTTGAGGTAATCAATGCGACAAGTAAATTTTGTACTATTGTTTATTTTTTGTTTAGCGCTAGTTGTATTTAGTATCCAGAATACTGAAATGGCGACCCTGCAACTGATTCCCAACGTCAAAGTACAGGCGCCGGTATCGGTAGAGTTAGTGTTAGCAATGGGATTAGGTGCTGTTTTAGCTTGGTTGTATAGTGTTTGGGCACGATTGGTACAAACAATAGTTTCTTACCAAAAAGTTCGCCAAAAAAATGCCGAAATTAAAAAACTAGAACAAAATTTACAACAGTATCAACAGGAAATTCAATCATTAAAACCAACTCTGCCCCCTGCGGAAAATAAAAATAACGGTAGCGAAACAGAAACAAAAACTGCAGAAAGTCTAGGTAAATAATTCATCTGGATTGTGTGAATTTTATGAGTTTTTATCACAAAAACCGCAGACAAATTGCTGTCAGATGTTAAAACATAAGAGATGAGCAACTGTAAATCTCTAAGTGTTTTATTTCCTAATGAATGGATGCATCGAGAATATTTGAAACTATTGCTTTGTTGATTGAGCAGGCTGAGCGAGGGGAAATTGACCCTTGGGATGTCTCGGTAATCGATGTAATGGATCGCTACTTAAGTGAGTTATTGCCTTCTTCGCTAGCTACCCCAGAGGGTTATGCAGCCGATTTATCGCAATCCGGACAGGCTTTTTTATCGGCGTCAATGCTGGTTTTATTCAAAGCCAACACGTTGATGCAATTGCAATCAGCAGAGGATGAGCTAGACATCATTGAAGAAGAGGAATTATTACCAGGTGCAGAACATTTAGGTTATCAAGCGAGATTACCATTAGAGCGTCAATTACGCCGTCGTCCTGCAGCAATGCCTCCCCATGCAAGACGAGTCACCTTGCAAGAGTTAATTGCACAATTGCAGGTAATTGCAACTCAATTGCAACAGCAAGAAAAAGTCAGCAGCGCACCGAAATCCCGTCGCGTGCGTCCTAGCGCTCAAGCTATGCGGGAAGCATTAGAATTGGCGCATCAGGAGAATCTGACAGAAGTGGCTTTGGAACTAGAGGAGCTTTTGCAGCGTCTCTCAATAGAGCCGGTTTCCAAACAAAATTGGCTGAGCTTAGAGCAGCTAGTACAGTTGTGGAATCAAGCTAAGAAACCGTCAGCGAACCTATCTATTTCCCACGGGGAACACAACGACAAAGTTAGTGTTTTCTGGGCGCTATTATTGCTTTGTGCCCAATCTAAAGTAGAGCTATCCCAAGAGGAATTTTATCAAGAAGTTAAAATTCGGGTACTCAACGACGGAATCGAGACAGTTACACAAAAATAAAGGCGATAATTTACACAGCTTAAGGTCAGCATGTCCCCAAATGAGAGTAAAGTAAAAAGATGACAGCAATTAACATCACAAAAACACTATTGACTCCGGCTCTCTGGGTGCTGAGTCCTGAGTATGTTATTAACAATTAACTAAATACTGTTAGTAATGACTGAGGATTTGCAATTCATGACTTTCCAATCAGGACTTAAATAGTGGTTATCATGCTATTGACGCAGGTAATCATTCCTATCAGTGGTTTTAGGGATGACTTGCTGCTACAACTAACGGATGATAGGGTATCTAGCAATTTAAAGTACAGTAGCTGGTGTTTGAGGAATAAATAATATGAAAGCAATGATTCTGGCCGCGGGTAAAGGTACTCGTGTACGTCCGATTACCTATAACATTCCCAAGCCAATGATTCCCATCCTGCAAAAGCCAGTGATGGAATTTCTCCTAGAATTGCTACGCCAACATGGGTTTGACCAAATTATGGTCAACGTCAGCCACTTGGCAAAGGAAATAGAAGACTATTTCCGTGACGGTCAACGCTTTGGTGTGGAAATTGCCTATTCCTTTGAAGGGAAAATTGTAGATGGCAACCTGGAGGGAAAAGCGCTAGGTTCAGCTGGTGGGATGCGCCGGATTCAGGACTTCTCACCGTTCTTTGACGATACCTTTGTAGTGTTGTGCGGTGACGCTTTGATTGACCTAGATTTGACAGCGGCTGTCAAACAGCACAAACAAAAGGGTTCCATTGCCACCATAATTACGAAAACCGTTCCCCGAGAAGAAGTTCCTAGCTATGGTGTAGTTGTTACTGACGATGAAGGTCGCGTCAAAGCGTTCCAAGAAAAACCGTCAGTCGAAGAAGCCCTGAGTACCAACATCAACACAGGTATCTACATCTTTGAACCTGAAGTATTGAATTATATCCCATCTGAAGTGGAATATGACATCGGCAGCCAACTTTTTCCCAAACTTGTAGAAATTGGTGCCCCCTTCTACGCTATTCCGATGGAGTTTGAATGGGTAGATATTGGTAAAGTACCAGACTACTGGGGGGCAATTCGCAGCGTACTGCTAGGGGAAATCAAGAACGTCCAAATCCCTGGTCATCAAGTCCGTCCTGGCATTTACACTGGCTTAAATGTCTCTGTTAACTGGGATAAGGTAGATATCACAGGACCTGTTTACATCGGTGGGATGACCAAGATTGAAGACGGAGCAAAAATTGTAGGTCCGGCGATGATTGGTCCTAACTGCTGGGTATGCAGTGGAGCGACGATTGAAAATAGCGTGATTTTTGATTGGTCTCGTTTAGGACCTGGAATCCGCTTGGTGGATAAGCTGGTGTTTGGTCGCTATTGCGTAGACAAGACAGGCGCCACCATCAATATTCAAGATGCTGGTTTAGACTGGTTAATTACCGACGCTCGACAAGATCCACCAGACCTACCCCCAGTGGAAAGACAAGCGATTGCGGAATTACTGGCAACAGATATGAGTTAGGGTATAGGGCATGGGGTATAGGGCATGGGGCATGGGGCATTGGGCATTGGGCATGGGGCATTGGGCATTGGGAATTGGGCATTGGGCATTGTTAATTTGTTTCCCTAGTCCCTAATCCCTAGTCCCTAATCCCTAGTCCTAGAAGGAAGTCAAGTAAGTATATTTCCGCAGACTCTGTTCGTAGGTTTCTAATAGACGCTGGGACTCAGCTAAGGAGATGAGGTTTTCTTCTAAAGCTTGTTCGCAGCGTTTACGCATTTTTTCCACCAAATCTTCAGAGTCATACTGGACATAGCCTACAACTTCGCTCATCGTGTCACCTTTGACTACGTGTTCAATCTGGTAGCCTTTGGGTGTGAGTTGGATGTGAATGGTATTGGTGTCTCCAAATAAATTGTGCAGGTTGCCCATGATTTCCTGGTAAGCTCCATTCAGGAACATCCCCAGATAATAAGGTTCCCCAGGCTTCAAGGGATGCATTTCTAACACTGATTTGACATCCCGGAGGTCAATAAAGCGGTCAATTTTGCCGTCACTGTCGCAGGTGAGGTCAGCGAGAATTCCCCGACGGGTGGGTTCTTCATCTAAGCGGTGAATCGGCATAATCGGGAATAGCTGGTCAATAGCCCAACAGTCAGGGGAAGACTGGAAGACGGAAAGATTGATGTAGTAGATGGAAGCCATGATTTTTTCTAGGTCTTCCAACTCATCGGGGACATACTCTTGTTTTCTGGTAATCCCCAAAATTTTCTCACAACAAGCCCAGTAAAGCCGCTCGACTCTAGCGCGTTCGGTGAGGCGGAAAATCCCTAAATTAAAGCGGCTGATGGCTTCATCTTTGAATTGAACGGCGTCGTGGTAGGTTTCTTGGTAGTTTTCTTCGTTGATGGATTGGAATGTTTCCCAGAGGTAGTGAACGATGGGGTGTTCTTCCTCCTGGGGAGGTTCCGGTGTTCCAGAGGGGACATCGCTAGTACCAAGAACGTCAAAGATTAGCACTGATTGATGGGAAGCAATAGCGCGTCCGCTTTCACTTACCAGGGTGGGTACGGGGATTTTATGTTCTACACAGGCGTCTTTTAACTCTGCCACGATATCATTGGCATAGTTTTGCATGTTGTAATTTTTCGAGGCGTAGAAGTTGGTTTGGGAACCGTCGTAATCTACCCCTAAACCACCACCGACATCGAGATACTTCATGTTAGCACCCAGACCAGCTAATTCGACGTAAATCTTACTAGCTTCCTGGATGGCGTCTTTGATGACATTAATGGCGGAAATTTGCGAACCCACATGGAAGTGCAACAATTGCAAGCTATCCAACAAGTCAGCTTGGCGTAATTTGTTAACGGCTTCAATAATTTCTGGGATGGTCAAACCAAATTTGGCGCGATCGCCACTAGAAGTTCCCCAGCGTCCCATTCCTTGGGTACTTAGTTTAGCGCGGACTCCTAAAATTGGCGCAATACCCAACTGACGGCTGAGTTCAATGACCAGTTGCACTTCCTCCAGTTGTTCGAGGACAATGATGGGGGTTTGTCCTAATTTGGTGGCTAACATCGCCGTTTCGATGTATTCCCGGTCTTTGTAGCCATTGCAAATTAACAATGCACCGGGGGTATCGAGTAAAGCTAGGGCAATCATTAATTCTGGCTTAGAACCGGCTTCCAAGCCAAATTGATGGGGTCTGCCAAATTTCACCAGATTTTCCACTAGGTGACGTTGCTGGTTGCATTTGACGGGATATACACCACGATATACACCGGGGTAGTTGTAGCGAGCAATGGCTTTGGCAAAACAAGCGTTTAACCGCTCGATGCGATTCTCTAAAATATCAGAAAAGCGAATCAGCATTGGTAATGCCAAGTTACGCTGCTTCAAAGCTCTGACTAATTCAAATAAATCCAGGGAACCACCGCGATCGCCTTTGGGAGAGACGGTGATATGTCCAGCTGCATTGATGGAAAAGTAAGGTTGTCCCCAACCCTCTATCCTATACAATGCTTCGCTGTCTTCAATTTTCCACGGACGAGAAACTTCGACTTTGGGGGCACTTAGCAACGGCTTTTGCTTGTGGTTCTTCTTTAATTCTACTGCTTTGCCATTGGTTGCTACTTTTCCCACGTCGTCTAAATTCGCGCTTAATTCGACACCCATTGTCCTAGCCTCTATGATTCTCCCACGAATAACCACTTTAACGCATCCTTTCGGGAGTTCATCTGCGTGGGGAGATACCTTTTTTGTGGATACTCCCCGCCATTCATATAATGATGTTTGTGACGATTAGTTAACGATTCGGAGAAAGCTTTGGAACGCACATTTTTAGCAATTAAACCCGACGGGGTACAGCGCGGACTAGTTGGGGAAATTATCCGCCGGTTTGAAACAAAAGGCTTTACCCTCGTGGGCTTGAAGTTTATGAGCGTCAGCAAAGAGTTAGCAGAACAGCACTATGATGTTCACAAAGAAAGACCCTTCTTTCCCAGTTTAGTCAAATTTATCACCTCTGGTCCGGTGGTAGCGATGGTCTGGGAAGGCGAGGGTGTCGTTGCATCTGCTAGAAAGATGATTGGTGCTACCAACCCCTTAACCTCCGAACCCGGCACGATTCGGGGTGATTTTGGTATCAACATCGGACGTAACATTATACATGGTTCTGATGCGATTGAAACCGCCCAACGGGAAATTGCTCTGTGGTTCCCAGAATCAGAATTAGTCAATTGGCAACCCCATATCATGCCTTGGTTGCACGAGTAATATAGGGAATGGGGCATGGGGCATTGGGGATTGGGCATTACCCATTACCCTAACCCCAGTCCCTACTAGACTTCGGTTTTTTCCCTTTCCTGTTTGGGTTCTTTTAGGTTACGCTTGGAAAATCCCCAGGCCAATATTAGGGCGATCGCACTAATCATTAGCCATTGTGGGGGTACAAAAGATTCGTTCACTACCTTCAGCAGCAGTCGCAAACCTACCAAGGCTACGGTGATGTAACCAGCGTCCTCTAGGTTGTCATATTCATCCAACCAGCGGATGAACAATTCCGCCATGAAGCGTAGGGTTATAATCCCAATGGTTGCGCCTGTAAGTACCAGCCACCGTTCTTGAGAAATGGCAATGGCGGTGGTGACGCTATCCAAAGAAAATGCTAAGTCCGTCAGTGCAATTACGGGGATAGCTTGTAACAAAGAATTAAAACGAGGACCGTGATGGTGGTGATTCTCTTCTTCTGCGGATGTGAAGTGTTGGAATACCAGCCATAGCAGGTAAACCGCACCGAGTAACTCAAATTGCCAGAATTTTTGTACCCAAGTGGCGGTGAGAATTAAACTGATTCGCAGGACGTAAGCCACCACCAAACCGAGGTTGAGCGCTTGGCGTTCCAGTTTTTTGTCATCCAGTCCTTGAGCGATAGAAGCCAAGGCGATCGCATTATCGGCAGACAGTACCGCCTCTAGAAAAATCAGGATTAATAAAACAACCGGAGCTTCTACCCCGAAATTTAAAGGAGAATTAAAAATTTGGTCTAGCATTAGAGAATTTTAATCAAAAACACACAACATCAGGCAAGACGCGATCGCACTTTGATGACTAACTTAATACACATTAACAGTATGGCGATTTACTGCGGGAGTGGGGGAACCCGCACTATAATTTTAGATTTTATCAAGGCTCAGATAGGATGGGGAATGCACGGCGGCAGGGATGGTAGTAGGGGCTTGCCCCTACAGTAGGTAGGTTGGGTTGAGGTACCTTACCCAACGCTCTTTTTGCGATATAGCAGTCGCCACAATTATTAGAGGGCGATCGCTCGACTTACCGGAGTCAAGATGAAACCGATAACTTACTCCCTCACCCACCACCTATCCGCTACATCCGCTACATAATCCGTTGCCACATCCGTTACATAATCCGTTGCCACCAACTACCGTCTCACTGCTGTTTCTCCTTGAGGAACATTTCCCAGTTTTTACGGAAAGTAACTGTATTGGGATGATTTTCTCCCAGGAGGTGTTTTGTCAACTCCAAAGCTTGTTTGTACAAAGGTTCCGCCTCGTCGTAGCGTCCCATTGCATAGTAAAGTAACGCCAAGTTGTTATAGCTTTGTGCAGTATCGGGATGATTTTCTCCCAGGAGGTGTTTTGTCAACTCCAATGCTTGTTTGTACATTTGTTCCGCCTCATCGTAGCGTCCCATTGAAGAGTAAAGTAACGCCAAGTTGTTGTGGCTGGTTGCGGTGGAGGGATGATTTTCTCCCAGGAGGTGTTTTGTCAACTCCAATGCTTGTTTGTACATTTGTTCCGCCTCATCGTAGCGTCCCATTGCATGGTAAAGTCCCGCCAAGTTGCCGTAGCCAGTAGCGGTGGAGGGATGATTTTCTCCCAGCAGGTGTTTTCTCAACTCCAAAGCTTGTTTGTACAAAGGTTCCGCCTCGTCGTAGCGTCCCATTGCATCGTAAAGTCCCGCCAAGTTGTTGTAGCTGCTGGCTAAGTCTTTCTGCAAACCTAATTCGATTTGCAGTTCTGCTGCTTGGCGATAATACTCAATTGCTAAAGCCAATTCAGCTTGATAATCTTGAAATTTACCCTGGTCTAAACGTTTTCTATAACTATCTGCCAGGTTGAAGTACAAAGTAGCTAAACTGCTATCTCTAACTCCCCGCTGTTCGTTTTGTTGAATTAAATTTTTTAAATCTTCTATTGACAATAAAGCAGATTTATCATTATCAATATTAGATGGTATTTGATTATTTAATTCTGATATATCAAATGAAATCGCACTACCTATGTTTACATTAATAGTCACCAAGTTCGGTGGTGCGACAAAGCGAAATACACCATTACGCCAACTCCAAAAATCTGGAGATTTTTTAACTAAATTGATTAAAATTTCATTATTTACCCACAGTACAATTGGAAAGTTAAATTCGCGCAAGGCTTCCCGCGTCCACTGTAAATAACCAAAAAATATATCTTGTTGTGAGCGCTCTGCTTCTAACTTGAGAGAATAAAGTTGCTCAGCACCCGTGACAGTAGCTAGGACTGGCTGATGCTGTTTAAGATATTCTTCCTGTGTAATTAACTGCGAAATAGCAGCTTTTAAACTAGGTTCACTCTTGGTTAAAGTGACACGATAGTGACGAAAACTGGATTGTAATTCTGCTTCATACTTAGAAATAATCAGATTCCGAAATCTAGAATCATCGCAAACCGCAATTAATAAGTTTAATCCCTGGGGCTTGGCTTCGATAGAAACTATCAAGTCATCGTAAGCATCGAGATTTTCGCCTTCAATAGCTAACAGTTTTTCATTCGCCATTGATTAATCCCCTCCTGCTTAAGGTTTCTACCAAAATCGGGTGGACATCATACCAAGTTTCATCATTGCGATATTCCAATACATATAACCCATGCAGTAAATCTAAAAATTCCTGCTGCTTGGGGTCATCAGGCATAAATTCTTGATAAGTTGTAGCTAAAATCTCAAAATCAACTTTACCTAAGCGGATAGTAAAGTCATTGCGTAATTTTTTAATAGCTTGCTCTAAAATTTCATCATTAATAATTACTGTTTCCCCTGGCTTACGCCGAATATTTCGCAAACATATGCGGCAGCATTCCTGGGCAATTCTAATCATTTCTCTCAGCACACCGCCACTTTGAATAACAATCTTTATGGCTGTTTGTGACTCTAGTAATTCCCTAGAGATCCGTTTTTGTAAAATGCTACATAAAATATCTGTAGCTTCAGTTCTAGTTTGTTGCTCTGGCTGGCGGCTTTTACCTTTTTCAAACAGCTTCAGCACTGGCATAGGTACTAATTGGTCATCAATTTCTGAGTTAATAATGGAACTGAGAACTGTCTCCCGAATCACGGCAATCGGAATAGTGTAAATTATTTGAAACCCTGGTTGACAGAGAGCTTTAATATTATCTTGAAAGATTTCTCTTACCTTAGCTAAATCAAGTTTATCTAAATCATCAATTATGACTAAAATTTTCTTCTTAGTCACAGTTTGAATTAAGGATGCAATTAAGTTAATTTGAGCTACTAAATCAGAAATTTTCCGTTCAAATTCTTTAGTAATTTCTTCCCGGACAGTAGCATCAGCTTTTAACTCGGTGCTAATTAAATTGAAGATATTAAAGCCTAGCTTATTTTCTACTTTACCCTCTTTTTCTAAAACACGAGTACGCTTAGCAAACCAATCTTCAATAGCTTTTTTAGTATTAGAGGGAATTTCAACTTGTTTTGCTTCCGCCTCAGACATTAATTGCAAAGCTATAGCAAATAAAATATTAATGTGATTAACCGCAGACATTTCAATGGTGTTGGCGATGGAAAATAACACTACAAAATAATTATTTTCTTGAATTTGGTTCTTGAATTCTGCTAATAATGTAGATTTGCCACAACCACGATGTCCGGTAAAAATAATCTTGCCATCACCATTGGGGCTATCTTCAACTAGTTGTTCTAAATCAGCAATGATATCGTCACCATAATCTACGCGAAATTCTTTAATTTCCTTTTTTGTCATCAAAGGAAACAAATCAAGATTGCTATATGCTTTTTTAAAAGATTCTAATAATTCTGCGGACATTGCTGTTTAGAGTATTGGATGCTAACTACAAATACCATGACACCATTTATTTATCAACAAGCAAAAGTACAAGTTTGCGGAATAAAGTATTTCTTATCCGATGATTTTTACCACAATATAGCAAAGTGCTGAGTCCTGAGTGACAACCTAAATATGTGTCTATGCTAGCTCCCTACTCTGCCTCAGCTCAATTTTGGAGAAAATTTGATACATTTGTAGCAACGAATGGGAAAAAATCATGCTGTCGTTATTGTGTGGAATTAATCTTCTTTGGGTGCGATCGCAATTACATAACCCAGTGCATCCAGTAATTCAATCAGCGTGTAGATTTCATCACCACCCGTTGCAGCAATCATCTTGTCAAGTTTTTCATAGTGGAGTTTCGCGGCTTCCGAGAGATTACCAGCCTGCACCCGCGCATCTATCACATCTTTGAGCATGGCTCTGAGAAGTTCTGGTTCCCTTCCTTCCTCTTCTAATTCCAAAGCCACTGAAATGTAACCTGCAGCACGTTTGAGGCTTTGAAGAGATGAAATCAGGTATTCTTGATAACTGCTACTTGTTGGTGCTTGCACGTTTTTCATAATCTCTCCAGTATTCTTTAGCTTTGAGAATGTCTTTTTCCTGAGTGCTTTTATCTCCACCACACAGCAGAAGTATAATAACTGACCCTATTTGCCCAAAGTAGACGCGATACCCTGGACCATAGTCAATTTTTAGCTCACAAACACCTTCTCCAACTGAACGGTAGTTTCCTATGTTACCTAACTGAACTCGTTTTAGCCTTTTTTCTATTTTATCTATAGCTTGAATATCTCGCAGCGAATCTAGCCATTCTGCAAAAGGGGTTCTGCCATCTGCTGTCTGGTAATTCTGAATCTCTCTTGGCTGTGCCTCCATGAGGTTATTTGAAGCTCGTAATTGATTAATTTACCCTAGTTTTTAGTTAATTTTATCGTTGTCAGACTCGATTAACTGACATCTTGCACTCCTCAGCGGCAGCCCTAATTTCTCGTTCCCAGGTTTCTCGTTCCCAGGTTGAACCTGGGAACAAGAGCCGGGAGGTTCTACCTCCAGGAGTGCAAGATATGAGTTAACGAACTCATCCATCACCTATCCGCTACATCCGCTACATAATCCGTTGCCACGCTCTGTAAGCGGCAAATTGCTTTGAGAACTTGCAACAACTGAATTGCATCCTCCGACTCATTTAAACTTATTAATGGCATTAATTGATAAGTCGGAGGATTTCCTCGTTTTAAATGCACAAACTGATAACGTAGTCCATTTGTTGCTAATCCCCAAACCGATGGTTGCTGCTCTAAACTTTTAAAAGTGTAGGTTAATAATTGCGGTAAACCTATAGTTACATCGGCTGTGCTATTTTTTGTCTCAATTACTAACACCCAAAAAGTTGGTGCATTCCTCGCTTCAGCATGATTGATTGCTAAAATATCCATCCGCCCGCGAATATTTGTATCCTCATCTTCAATGACAATTCCTATTACATCCTCCAACGTCAAGCGGATGGGAATATCGTAAAATCCTGCCAACCTGAGCAATGGCGCTAGTGTTAAAAATTTGACTAATCCCTCAGAAATTTTACCAGCCGCCATATAACGCTCATAATCGTTACTAATGCGAGATAAATCTTGTTGTTCCAATTCTGTCAGAGGCTCTAGAGTAAAGAAGTGTGTAAATGAGCCAGTTGACAGTTTTTGTAATTTCAGCAGACGATAAACGTCGTTCAGGGATAGGTTGTTGGCTTCTACGGTAATGGGCATGGTTTCGGTTTCGTCAAGTCTTACCACAATTATTGCTCGCAGCCCTTAACCAGCTTCTTAACGAAAATCAAAACATTTGCAGGCTTTTCAGCCTTCAGAATAGTCTTGAAGTAATAAAGCAAAATACAACAAAAGCGATGTCACAACCCACCATCGAATCTATTCTGCAAGAGAAACGACTATTTCAACCCTCGGCTGAGTTCTCGCAAAATGCTGTTATCAAAAGCGAGGAAGATTATCAAAGCCTCTACGACAAAGCAAAGGCTAATCCCCAAGCTTTTTGGGCAGAATTGGCGGAAAGTGAACTGCACTGGTTTCAAAAGTGGGACACCGTGCTAGACTGGCAACCACCCTTTGCTAAGTGGTTTGTCAACGGTAAGATTAATATTTCTTACAACTGTCTTGACAGACACCTGACCACGTGGCGTAAAAATAAAGCCGCTTTGATTTGGGAAGGGGAACCGGGAGACTCGCGTACCCTCACCTATGCTCAACTGCACCGCGAGGTTTGCCAGTTTGCTAACGTACTCAAGCAACTGGGGGTGCAAAAGGGTGATAGGGTAGGCATTTACATGCCGATGATTCCGGAAGCTGCCATTGCCATGCTGGCATGTGCGAGAATTGGCGCACCCCACAGCGTTGTATTTGGTGGTTTCAGTGCGGAAGCTTTGCGGGATAGGTTAATTGATGCTCAGGCGAAATTAGTCATTACTGCTGATGGTGGCTACCGCAAGGATGCGATCGTTCCTCTGAAGACGCAGGTAGATAAAGCTTTAGCTGATGGTGCTGTACCCAGTGTGACAAATGTTCTCGTGGTGCAGCGTACCAAGCAAGAAATTCCCATGACACCGGAACGAGACCATTGGTGGCATGAGTTACAAAAAAACGCCTCCGCAGATTGTCCCGCCGAACCGATGGACAGCGAAGATATGCTGTTTATCCTCTACACTTCCGGTAGCACTGGTAAACCGAAGGGTGTCGTACATACGACGGGTGGTTATAATCTCTACACCCACATGACCACCAAATGGATTTTTGATTTACAAGATACCGATGTGTATTGGTGTACTGCCGATGTCGGTTGGATTACGGGACATAGCTACATTGTTTATGGTCCTCTGTCCAACGGTGCGACAACCTTGATGTATGAAGGTGCGCCTCGTGCATCTAATCCCGGCTGCTTTTGGGATGTGATTGAAAAATATGGGGTAACGATTTTTTATACTGCACCTACCGCTATTCGTGCCTTTATTAAGATGGGGGAACACCTGCCGAAAGCGAGAAATTTGTCCTCCCTGCGCTTGCTGGGTACCGTGGGGGAACCAATTAACCCCGAAGCTTGGATGTGGTATCACCGCGTCATTGGTGGGGAACGCTGTCCGATTGTAGACACTTGGTGGCAGACGGAAACTGGGGGGATTATGATTACACCGCTTCCCGGTGCGATTCCCACTAAACCGGGTTCCGCAACTCGTCCCTTCCCCGGTATTCTCGCGGATGTGGTGGATTTAGACGGCAACCCCGTGGGCGATAATGAGGGTGGATATCTGGTGGTGCGTCATCCCTGGCCGAGTATGCTGCGGACTGTTTACGGCGACGCTGACCGCTTCCGTCGCACCTATTGGGAACATATCGCCCCCATAAATGGGCAATATCTCTACTTTGCTGGGGATGGTGCCAGAAGGGATGAAGATGGTTATTTCTGGGTAATGGGACGGGTAGATGATGTGCTGAATGTATCAGGTCACAGGCTGGGAACTATGGAAGTTGAATCTGCCTTGGTTTCCCACCCAGCAGTAGCAGAAGCGGCGGTTGTCGGGAAACCGGATGACGTCAAAGGGGAAGATATAGTTGCGTTTGTTACCCTGGAAGGCACATATCAAGCCAGCGAGAATTTAACTAAAGAATTGAAACAACATGTCGTTGCGGAAATTGGGGCGATCGCTCGTCCGGGAGAAATTCGGTTTACGGATGCTTTACCGAAAACTCGCTCTGGGAAGATTATGAGACGGTTGTTAAGAAACCTTGCGGCGGGTCAGGAAGTGTCGGGTGATACTTCAACCCTGGAAGATAGGGGTGTGTTGGATAAATTGCGTGAGGGTAGTTAGCAACGGATAGCCTTTGGCATAGCTGATGTAGCGGATAAGTTATATGTTAATCCCACAGATAACCCATCCGTTACATCATCCGTTGCCACATCCGTTGGGATAATTACACCTGATACCAAGAAAACTATTATAGAGATAGACTCATCAGGTGTGGTGTGCGATGAAGCTTAAAATCATAAAATTGTCAGCATTTGTGAATACTGTTACGGGGATTTTTTTGGGTGTCATCACTGGAACTGCTATGTCACTATCGGTGCAAGCACAAACTACTTCTGTGGATGAATATAACCCTCCAGAGATAATTCAACAGAAGCAACAATCACCGCAGGAATTCGAGCGATCGCAGTTAATTAGACAAGCAAATGAGTTTTTCGCTCAGGAAAAATTCGCGGAAGCAGAGAACAATTTAAGACGACTGATGAAGATGTTTCCTGATGACCCCTATCCACACTATCAATTAGGAAATATACTGCTTCGTCAAGGTCAACCAGAAGCAGCAATTACTGCATATCAAGAGGCTATCCGTCGCAATTCTCGTCATGCACTTGCTCGTAATGGTATTGGAGTAGCTCGTGCAAGTCAAGGTTTATGGGATGAAGCCATTAGTGAGTATCAACAAGCCTTAAAAATTAATTCTAATTATGCTGATGCGCTAGCAAATTTAGGAGAAGCGTTAATCCGTCAGGGTAAAAAACAAGAAGGAATTGCTTCTTTGGAAAAAGCTAAGAAAGTCTACCAGCAACAAGATAGACCTGAGAAAGTTAAGCAAATTGAGGAATTTTTGCAGAAACTAAATCAAGATGATAGTATGACTGTCTCGATGATAAGATAACAGTTATATGTTAGGAGAGCAAAATTTTGCCCTCCTAACATTTTATTTATTCTGTAATTGTAAACTCATTGGAAACTCGTTGATGCATGGGTAAAAATTGAGAGGTATAGGGTTGGTCTGACCATGTACTGTAAATCTCCCGTACCAACCGATATTTCCCTGGAACGGGAACATCAAAAGTGGGTGCGATATTATTCCCCGGTATATAACCGCGTACTTGGTAAGTATCTTTATAGGTCTGACCATTACGGATTTCCCAAGGACGTCTCAAACATTGATTTTCCACAGGTTCGTATGCTGTTATCCATCTACCATCAACATATTTTTGTAATGTTGGTGCAGCGGGTTTTTCGCAACCAACTAAGTATACTGTTTTGCCAGTGTTATTAGTATATTCAGTTTGAATAGTCAGTTCAATTGCTGGTTTGGAAGTATTATTACGGACGGCTTTGTATTCTGTTTTATCTGTTTTGATAGGTGGGGGTGGAGACTCCTGAGTTAAAGTTTTACAAGCAACAAAACCGCTGAGCAGGACGGTCAGACCCAGAAAAGAAAGTGCATTTATTTTCATGACATTTAATCCTAAATATTAATTAGGAAAATAACTGTATATTAGGCATACACCTGTAATGCCTAGGAGTTACACCCGCAGGAAATTAATCCTTTGTATAAGAACAGCAGGGGATTTTAACACCCAACAAAGGAAGGAAATTTGTTACTAAGACTTTTCAGTACCCTGGTTCTTTTATAGATAGATGCCACCACTGGATTGGGCACAATCAAGGGATAACAATTATTACCCCATCTGCCCTTGATTCTCTTGGTTATACCTGATTTTGAGGTATAAATCAACTATGTTATTTCTACCGTTGATTTATATTGAATAGACAGCATCAAATTTGAGAAAGTTCCTGATTTTTTGGTGATGTAATTCCTAAAGATAGATGACAGATTCTGAAAATCTTCATCGTCAAAGTGAAGTGTATAAATAAGGGTGTATCTGGTTCAAAACTTATGTATCTACAATCCTGAAGGAGTTAGTATGGTATCCCGTCCGGAACCAGTTACCGCGACTGCATCAATTAATCATGCTTTGTGGTTACTAGCTTGTGCGCCACTTGCAGCACAATTAATTGGTAGCGCTATTAATATTTGGTACAACCTCACCCATATTGAACCATTGCTGACTCCGATTCAGCACGAAGTATTCATTAAAACTATTGGTGTATACAACGTTGCAGTTTATCCAGTAGAGGGAACTATTTGGATTAGAATGGTGATGTCATTAGCAAAACCTTTACAGATAGGAATGCATCACTACCCAGCAACAGGAGAACGGTTAATAGCAGCACAACGAAGAGTAATTAATTTACCTTGGTGGGGAACTTTATTAGCAGCTATCGGCTGGTTAATGTGCATTCCAGTATTTTTAATAGTATTAAAAATTGCACCGGGAGATGTAAATTTTAAGCTCTATTCTCACTTACCTATTTCGATCATAATTTCAGCATTAATTGCCATTACCCACGGATTTTTTGCCATTGAACTGGTCAGTCAACGGTTAATTTACCCAGTCTTATTTCAACAAGTACAGCCTATTAATATTCCGGGGACTTTTCCCTTATCTTTATGGACTAGGGGGTTAATATGGGCTGTTTCCGCTGGTATCTGTCCTATTTGTTCCTTGCTGCTACTCAACTTTGCACCCCAGACAGAGGGAACCGAGATGCCTTGGTTTTCCCTTGCAGTCGGTGGTATTGGTATAATTTTTGGATTGTTTACGGCATGGTTGACATCGCAACTGGTGGTAGAACCAGTGCAACAATTACAACAAGCAGCCCAAGCAGTAGCTGGGGGGAATTTGAATGTCCGTGTAGACTTGTTACGTCCCGACGAGTTGGGATTTTTGATTGAGGATTTTAACTACATGGTTGCAGAGTTGCGGGAAAAGCAGCGGTTACAGGAAACCTTTGGGCGCCATGTGGGACAAAAAGCCGCGCAACAAATCTTAAGGCGAGATCCTGGTTTGGGGGGTGTGGAACAGGAGTTAACGGTGATGTTTGCTGACTTGCGGAACTTCACTGCTCGCAGTAGCAACAGCCACCCCCAGCAGACCGTAGCTTTACTGAATTTGTTCTTGACGGAGATGGTGGAAGTTGTGGAACGTCACGGGGGGATGGTGAATAAGTTCCTTGGTGATGGGTTTATGGCGTTGTTCGGGATTGAAGATACTGAATGCAACCATGCTCAAAAGGCTGTTGCGGCTGGTAGAGATATGCTGGTAAGTCTGCAAAAGCTCAACCGCTACATTGAAACCCTAGGACAGTCAACCCTGGCGATGGGTATCGGAATTCACACGGGTACAGCGGTGGTGGGTAGTATTGGTTCCCCTACTAGATTGGAGTATACGGCGATTGGCGACACGGTGAATGTGGCTTCCCGGATTGAGTCGCTGACGAAGGAGTTGGGTGTGCCGTTGTTGATAAGTGCCCAGACGAGGATGGACTTGTCTGGTACTTTTTATACACATGAGTTTCCGCCACAGCGGGTGAAGGGGAAGGTGGAGGCTTTGGTTGTTTATGGGTTGGGGGAGTAGATGAGATTTTCGCGCAAAGACGCTAAGGAAGTAGGGTGCGTTAGTGAAGCACTCCTGCTGAATTAAAAATCTTTAATTTCTGAAGATGAGATAAGATTTAAGTCAAACATCATAAAACTAATGCCACCTAGGGATAGCATTCACAATCTCGTCAAACAAGCGCTTATTAAAGATGGTTGGGAAATCACCACTCAAACAACCGAGATTCAACAATGGATACCCCTACTACCTACCGCGACATCGTAAAACAAGTTATTTCCAAATATTCCCAATTGCGTCCCTCCCACGGTAACATCCGTCTAGACGCTGTATTTGATGACACGCAACAACGCTATGCATTGATGCAAGTAGGTTGGGATAGAAAGCGTAGAGTCAGTGGAGATATAATTTACATCACCCTACAAAATGGCAAAGTTTATATCGAATACGATGGCATAGAACAGGGAATTACTAAAGAATTAATTGCCATGGGTATTCCTGAAAACGATATTATTTTAGCTTTTCTACCAGACTCCCAATTAACTACTATTAGCAACGGATAATCTTCCCTAACCCTGTTTCACCATCCACACCAATAAACTGAGGATTTTCTCTACCGGAGGTAGCGGATAATCTGTCAAATCAATCGTCAATGTTTGTCCCTCTAATTGCAAAAACCGCCATTGGGTTCCACTGGTGACGCTACCATACACAGCCGTTAAAGGTTGTCCTTTAGACTCATTAAATCGCTGTACAGCCACCATTTCTGCAATACATTGTCCCAATCCAGATTTGATGTCAGATTTTTTCGCCTCTACAACAACAACGGCTGGTGACTCTACCGTTAATTGTTCTGGAGAACGACTAATTAGAAAATCACACACTCCGTTTAGCCCAGCAGTAAAATCAACGTTAAATTCCTCGCCAGAAAATACACTAATTTGAGATTTAAGAATACGCCGAACTTCTAAAAGAACAGGATTTATAATCACTTCCGAGCGAGCTTTTTCGGTATCCACCGCAATCGCCCAAGGGATATCTTCTAAAATAGCAAGTAGTTTAGAACTGGGAGTAATTGACTCAATTGAATCTGGGAAAAATCTGGTTCCCTCAACCGTTGTCAAGTGAAAATCTTGCTTCACCTTGTCGATGGTGAATTGACTATATGGCATAACAGCAAGTGGAGTTGGTAAAGATTGGATAGATTTTATCTAGAGGACTAAAGTCATCACTACGAACTTAAAATAATCTGCCAATTGCATAAGTCTTGGTACTTTTGAAATCGTTGCCGTTCATATCGATTGATTATCGCATATCCCACACAAGCTCCTGCTAGGACTGATTTACATCAGAACCAGAAAAACCAGTCTATCCCACAAATAACCTATCCGCTACATCCGTTATTATCCGTTGCCACATCCGCTGCCATAATCAAATAAAGACAGCATCCCCCCTCAGCTTATGACTTCATCCACCACCACAATCACCCTACCAGACCACACCCAGTTACCAGAGTCAGACGGAACCTTTGTGAAAAATTGGCAAGAACATCCACAAAGCATCTTATTAACAGACTCAATTCTCCCCGTCTTGGAGCAACTGCATCCTGATAGTAATTATTGCATTGGACAGGATTTAGGTATTTACTGGCGACTGACTGAACCACCAGAAAGAGGTGCTTTATCTCCCGATTGGTTTTATGTTCCGAATGTCCCCGCAACTCTGGAGGGCAAAACGCGGCGTTCCTATGTATTGTGGAAGGAATATGTTGCACCTTTGATTGTGATTGAATTTGTCTGTGGGGATGGTATGGAAGAACGGGATAGAACTTCACCATCCCAAGGAGAACCAGGAAAATTTTGGGTGTATGAACAAGCAATTAGAGTTCCTTACTACGCAATTTATGAAGTAGCAAAAGCCCAGATTAAAGTTTATCATTTGGTTGAAAACACTTATCAACCCATGAGTGCGAACCCACGCGGACATTTTCCCATAGCAGCTATGGGTGTAGAATTGGGAATTTGGCAAGGGTGGTATACCAATGCTGAATTACCTTGGTTGCGCTGGTGGGATGTACAGGGGAATTTATTACTAACGGGTGATGAAAGAGCAGAAGTGGAACGACAACGGGCAGAAGTGGAACGACAAAAACGAGAGATACTGGTGGAGAAGTTGCGATCGCTTTCCCCGGAACAACTCAACAGCTTGGGAATCAATCCCGAAATGTTAGAGTAATAACCAATTATCCAAAAGGTAAATCACCAAATATTTATTTAATTTTAATGCGCCTAATGCGCTACAGCACCACCCGTAGGCTTGACTTTCTTAAAGAATAACACTGCTAACCCACTCAACAACAAAGTAATGCCAATAAAATAAAAACAATCATTAAATGCCATCACAAACGATTCCCGACGCACAATGTTATCGATAGCTTTTATTGCTTGGTCTTGTGCTGTATTCAAATCCGAACCTCGACTGATAAAATATTGCGTTAATTGATTAATCCGTTCTTGAGTTGCCGGATTATATAAAGATACCGCTTCCCCCAATCTATTCGAGTGTAACTGCTCCCTATTTGATAACAAAGTCGCTAAACATGCAATCCCTATAGACCCGCCTAAATTCCGCATCATATTAAATAAACCACTAGCGGAACCTGCTTCTTTTGCTGGTAAACCTGTAGTAGCAATTGAAGTAAGAGGAACCATAATCAGCGGTTGTCCCATCGCTCTTACTAATTGCGACCAAACTAATTGGTCATGTCCTGTAAGATAAGTCATCCGCGAGTTCATAAATACGCTCACGGAAAACAAAGCTATCCCAAATGCAACCATGAACCGGACATCAATTTTTTGCATTAATTTGGGAATCCAAGGAATAATAAATAATTGCGGCATTCCAGCCCAGATTAACACTTCCCCAATTTGCAAAGCATTATATCTTTGAATTTGTGCCAGATACAAAGGCAAAATATAAATTGAACCGTACAAACCCACCCCTAGTGCCACATTGACAATACTTGCTAAACCAAAATTGCGGTAACGCAAAATTCGCAAGTTAATAAATGGCTTTTTGCGCGTTAATTCAATCCAGAAAAATAGTACTAAAAAAATAGCCGATACAATACTTAATCGAACTATAAATGCAGAACTAAACCAATCCTTCCGACTACCTTCTTCTAAAACAATTTGTAGGGAACCCAAACCAATTGCCATCGCAATAATTCCCCACCAATCTCCTTGTTTTAGTAACTGCAACTGTGGTCTTTCTTGGTTAATACCATACCATACCCCAGCTAACATCAATATGCCAGGAAATATATTTATATAAAAGCTATATTGCCAACTGTAATTTTCCGTTAACCAACCTCCTAAAGTCGGACCAATGGAAGGAGCAAAAACAGCCGTAATCCCAAAAGCCGCTAATCCAATTGGTTGCTTAGCCGGTGGTAAAGTAGTAAGTACAACCGCCATAGCAGTAGGAATTAACACCCCTCCCGTAAATCCCTGAAAAGCCCGGAATACAATCATAGAAGGGAGATTCCAAGCCCAAGCACAGCATATAGAAAAAAAGATAAATAAAGCAGTATTAACTAATAAATAGCGTCGCAGCGAAAACACCCGCGATAACCAACCTGTCAGGGGAATGACCACAATTTCCGCCACCAAATATGCTGTAGAAATCCAAGAACCCTCCTCTAAAGTAGCCCCCAAAGATGCCTGAATTTCCTGCAAAGAAGCATTTGTAATTTGAATATCCAGCACCGCCATGAACGCACCCAACATACTAGATAAAACGCCAACCCAGGTTTTAAACGGTACCTGATTCGGGGCAGGTTGAGCAGGAGGGTTTATACTTGAATTACCCACAGCATTACTCCAGTGAAGAGCGAGTGTATGTAACTAGGAGAAACTTACCTTTACAATGAACTAATTTCCGACTCAACAGCTATAACTTTATTTTTTCTCAATATATAGCGTTTGCTAGTCTGCTGAAGTACAATAAAAAATAATGAACCACAGATGAACACAGATGAACACAGATAAACAGAGATTAATCTTTACTTCACGATAACGACGGGAAGAATCGAGTTGTGAGATTGGTTAACGAACCACAGAGAACACAGAGAACACAGAGAAAAAAATAATCACCATTAGTAATTAGCAATGAGCCACTATCTATTAGGGATTATCGACTTAAAATCCCCTGCTTCGCATAAATGGGACGCACCAACTTTCTTAAACCCGGTAACTGCTTCGCAAACAACACCGAACCTAAAATACAAGCAACCCCAGAAATCATTAAGGTATTAGCAGCACCAATATGATTTGCTAAAGCACCACCCAATAAATTACCAAAAGGAATCATTCCCAAAAAGGACATAGTGTACAAACTCATCACCCGTCCCCGTTTGTCATCATCAACGATGGTTTGAATCACCGTATTTCCGGAAGCAATTTGTAAAATTGTCCCCAAACCAACGAACAACATGGTAAGTAAAGAAAACGGTAAAAACCGCGAAAATGAAAATGCAATTAAACCAATACCTAAAATTGTTGGTGCTAAGGCAATCAATTTACCCAATCCTAAAACGGTCTGCCGCGTAGCTAAATAAATTCCTCCAAATAACGCTCCTACTCCGGATGCTGCCATCAAATATCCTAGCGTTTCTGCCCCACCTCCGAGAATTTTTTCAGCAAAAATAGGGACAATAACTGTATATTGCATCCCCATGAAGCTGACTAAAGCTGAAAGCAATAAAATTGCTCTGATTGGTGGAAAGCCAAAAGTATAGGTAAATCCTTCTTTAATTCTTTGCCAAGGATTAGCATTAGTGGCTGTCATTGTTATCTGGGGAATTTTCATTGCTAATAAAGCGATGATGACAGCAATATAGCTCAAACCATCAATTAAAAAACAGTACGCTGCACCAATCCGAGCAATTAATAAACCCCCAATTGCTGGACCAATTAATCTTGCACCATTGAACATGGTGGCATTGATAGCAATGGCATTAGTTAAATCTTCTCTGCGCTCTACCAATTCGGGTACAAAAGCTTGTCTAGCTGGGGCATCAAAGGCATTAATAAACCCTTGAAATAAGCTCAATGCGATAATATGCCAAACTTGAATTACCCCCGTTAGCGCCAAAAATGCCAGCGCTAACGACTGAATCATCGCCAAAATTTGCGTACCAATTAAGGTACGATGGCGGGAAAATCTATCGACAAATAATCCACCAAACGGTGCAAGAAAAAAACTGGGAATTTGACTGGTAAATCCCACAATACCCAACATCAAAGGGGAATTTGTCAGGTGATAAACTAGCCAAATCGTTGCTAGTTGCGTCATCCACGAACCAATTAAAGAAATACCTTGTCCGGCAAAAAACAAGCGGTAGTTTCTCGACTTTAAAGCGGGAAGAAAATTAGCCATTAGTTATTAATTAGTCAATGTTCACGAGTCAATTGTCAAGAAGCAAGGGTCATTAGTGATGAGAAACATATACTAATGACTAATGTCTAATGACTAATGACTCTCTTTGACTTCCACATTAACGGTAGCTGACATCCCTGGTGTAATCCTTGATTGATATCCTTGGATGCTCTTTTGGTCGAAAATTACTTTTACAGGAATCCGCTGTACTATTTTGGTAAAATTACCAGTAGCATTGTCCGGTGGTAAGAGAGCAAATTGAGCGCCTGAAGCAGGAGAAATGCTCTCCACACGTCCAGTAAAACTATGATGGGGGAATGCATCAAGTTTGATTTCTACTGGTTGTCCTGGCTTCATACCCTCTAACTGGGTTTCTTTAAAGTTGGCGACTACCCAATAATCTTGATTCACTATGGCCATTAACGGTGTTCCCGGTTGTACCCGGTTCCCAACTTCCACGTTTTTCCTCCCCACCCGTCCACTAGCTGGGGCGGTTATATTGGTGTAGGATAGTTGCAATTGGGCGTCTTTAAGGGATGCTTCTGCTTGGCTAATAGCTGCTTTTGAAGCTTCGTACTGACTGCGATTGACTTGTGTTTGCTGTCCACTGGCGGTAGCTTGTTGCAGTCCCCCTTTGGATGCTGCTAGTTTTGCTTGTGCGCTAGCTACCCCTTCTTGCGCTTGTGCTAGTCTAGCACGCGCTGTTGCTACCCCTACTTGCGCTTGTGCTAGTTTTGCTTGCGCTTGTTCCACTCCCTGCACAGCAGCGCTCTTTTGGGCTACCGCCACATTATATGCTGCTCTGGCATTGTCCAGTTGCTGCCGAGAAATAGCTCCTTGGGAGTACAATGTTTGATAGCGCTTGTAATCTGCTTGCGCTTTTTCTAAGTTAGCATTCGCCTGTTCCACTGCTGCTTCGGCTGCGGGAATACCTGCTTGTGCTTGCTGAACTTCCGCTTGCGCTGCTGGAATTCCAGATTCTGCTTCTGCTACGGCTGCTTGGGCTGTGGAAATACCTGCTAAAGCTGCGTTCACATCACCTTGAGCTTGGGCTGTTTTAGCGCTGCTGGTTTGGGAGGCTAAGGCTATATTCGCTTGCGCTGCATTTGCTTGTCGCTGTGCTGCTGCTAACGCTGCTTGTGCTTGCTGGATTTTGTTCTCATAGTCCCGTGGATCTAACTTCACCAACAACTGTCCCTTTTGCACTTGCTGGTTGTCATTTACTAGTATTGCACTCACAGTCCCGTTAATCCGACTGCTAACTTGGTGAATGTGTCCCGCAACTGTAGCGTTGTCTGTTTCTTCGTGGCTAGATGCATATTGGTAGTAGCGATAACCAAACCCCCCCGCCGCTATAGCCGCCACTCCCAAACCTGCTAAAATCAATCCTATCGGTTTGTGGCGCTTGGGTGACGCTGGCTTTTCAGGACTGGGAGACTCTACCCCTACCTCTGGTCTAGTGGTTTCCAGTGCAGTTAACGCTTCCAATGTCTTGACATCGCTAATCAAATCTTTGTCCAAAACTGCAGCACCGTTCCCGTTACGTCCGTTGCTTTCATTGCTGGTAGTGCTTTTCGGTTCCATAGTTGTTGACTCACCTGATTAACAATTAGAAGCAGTAATTAATTAGAGTACGGAATGTTTATCTACAGTTAGTTAGAGGGCATTTATTTAGTATGCTAATTATTTAGCCAGAAATTAGGGGGCGATCGCATCACCCAATCGGGGGAAAAGAAATATGTATTAAGAAATATTTAAGAAATATTAGCGATCGCCCGATTCAACATCTGGGAAAGTTGTTCCCGTTCAGTCTCAGAAAATCCCGCAAAAGTTTCTTCCCGTAATTCTACGACTATGGGAGGTAATAGTCTTTGCATTTCCCTCCCAGCCTCCGTCAGCCAAATACGACAAATGCGGCGGTCTTTACTATCGCGTTCACGACGAACTAACCCCCGTTCTTCCATTCTATCCAGCACCCCAGTTAAAGTTCCGCCCACTTGTTGCAGACGTTCACCAATGCTAGAGGTAGGTAAACCATCTTCCGACCACAAACAGCACAATACCACCCAGTGAAAAGGCGTCAATCCATAGGGAGTCAACCGCTCTGCAAACTTGCGATACAGAAGTTGGGATAGCAGCTTAATTCTGTAACCCATACTATGGGGAGCGAGGATTTCTTGCCAAGACTCTATAGGCGGCGAATTGACTGGTGTATTAGTCATTTTTCACAAAACTTAGCGTGCGTAATATTATTGTAAGCATATATTTTCGTTTTTGGCAAGAGGCGTGGCAGAGAGCAGGGTACAAGGGGGAAATAAATTTACCGATTAGTGATTAGTGATTAGTGATTAGTCATTAGGGAACAGGGAACAGGGACTAGGAAAAAATTTATGCCCGATGCCCAATGCCCAATGCCCAATGCCCAATGCCCAATGCCCGATGCCCAATGCCCAATGCCCAATGCCCAATGCCCATTACCCATTACCCAATTGATTATAACCACCAGTTAGTGTATGCTGGCACTTTTGTAACTCAACTGCAGTCACCCAACAACGGTGGTAAATGTCAAGTAAATACTTAGTATATTTTTGTACTATATTGCCTGATGATGACATAAAATTACGTGCTTAAGTTGCTGAGGGTGTGAGTAGGGGTGGGTTGATCCAGACATCGCATTTGCTAACAGATTAATTGGTGAAACCAGCCCGTTGTAGAAAAACTAATTATTGGGTGCGCTGCGGTAAATCTTATTAGGAGAAACTATTGTGAAATTCCACTGGCTACTACCTACAAGTAGTTTATTAATCCTGTTGATGGTGTCCTCTCCAGCAGATGCAGCGAAATTGCAATCTTGGCGGTTTGATAGCAATAGCAATCAGCTAGAGTTTAGTACAGATGATGCTGTCCAACCACAAGCACAGCTAATTTATAATCCTACTCGCCTGGTGATTGATTTACCAGGCATTAATTTTGACGAGCCAACTATTACCCGACAGCTAGGGGGTGCGATTCGCTCTATCCGTGTGGGACAGTTGAATGACCGCACGACTCGCTTAGTAGTAGAGCTAAATCCTGGTTATACCCTCGACCCACAGCAGGTAAGAATCCAGGGGACATCTCCCAAAAGATGGATGGTGCAATTACCGACACCCCAACGTGACCAATCATCCCATACAGACAGCGACTCTGACCCCATTGTTACCAGTGCCACCGCCATTGGCTCTATAGCGACAATTGAATCAGTAGAATTGAATGGCACCCAACTAGTCATCCGGGGGAACGAAAATTTTACTTACAGCAGTGGTTGGGATAGAATCACTGGTCTTTTTCGGATTACTATTCCCAACGCTACACTAGCTCGCGCGGTTAAGGGACCTGATTTATCTGCTAACAGTCCAGTACAGCGGATACGTTTGCAACAGCCAGACTCTCGAACGGTGGTGATTTATATTCAACCAGCCGCGAGAGTTCAAGTTGGGGGAATAAATCAACTGAGTTCCCAAATGGTAGCGCTAGAGTTACATCCGCTAGGTACTCCATCTGCATCCACTAGCTACCCCAGCTTTCCACAGCAAGGGTCATCCCTACCCACACCGAGAATAGGTCAAAAGCGAGTGCTGGTAATGCTAGACCCTGGACACGGGGGGATAGACTCCGGTGCAGTGGGGATTAACGGATTGGAAGAGAAGAATGTCATTCTCCCAATTAGCTTAAAGGTGGCGTCGATTTTGCGAGAAAATGGTGTTGATGCAGAGTTAACACGAGACTCTGACTATTTTGTAGACTTGGCTCCGAGGGTGGAAATGGCAAAGCGAGACCATGTGGACTTGTTTGTCAGCATCCATGCAAATTCTGTAGATAACAAGTCCAGCGTCAATGGTTTGGAAACCTATTATTTTGACAGCGGGTTGCGTCTAGCTCAGACAGTTCACAGGGTGATTCTGCAAAAAATCAACGTTCGCGATCGCAGTGTCCGACACGCTAGATTCTATGTTCTGCGGAAAAATCCCATGCCTGCCATTTTAATTGAAACTGGTTATGTTACTGGTGTGGAAGACTCCCCCAGACTAGCAACCCGCGAATACCAAGACCAAATGGCAGATGCCATTGCTCGTGGCATTCTAGAATATATTCGGGAGAATTTTTAGCTTTAACTTACGCTCAGGGTCTGGGGGAGGTGATAAATTCTCCGCCCTAAGTCAAAAAGACCCGTTATCGTTCAACTTTCAAGAGTCAAGGTTGACGGGGTGACATCTGCATCATCGGGATTTTTGTCATCCCCTGAGCTATTGATGACTTTGTATTCTTCATAGTGTCTTCCCAGTAACCCGGAGAATGTTCCTGCACCTCTAGCAATTTGCAACAAAGCTTTGACAAACAGATGTCGCTTTAATGCTAAAGATGGTAGCAGTAACAACAAACCATACATAATTAATAAACTGCCTTTGACCACCCGTAGCGCTTGGATTTTTACGGATGGCTGATACTCCTGTTCACACAAGCTGTGAGAACCCCAAGTGCGATAACCACGTCGCAAAATCCACTGCATGTTCGTGCGGCTCTTAGGTATCCACTCTGTCACTAAGGCATCGTCTGCCCAAACCATTTTATAGCCTTGATGGTGCAGACCCATGAACAAGTGAACATCTTCCCCACCAGTGAAAGCAAACCTGTCTTGAAAAACTGGTGTGAACTGTTTGAAGATATCGGCGCGTACAAGAGAATTGTGAGTGAAGGCAATTTCGATATTGTCACCTGTAGATTGACGATTTCTCTCAAAAAACTTCCCGTCCAACACCCACTGAGGAACATTTTTTTCGACAAAATAAGGTGTGACTGGACCACCTACTACATCTGCATTGTAGGTTTGTTGCACCCATAATAGTTCATCCAACCACTGGGGTGCAGGAACCTCGTCATCATCAATGAAAGCGACAAAGCTGGTGTTTTCACTTACAGATGCTAGAGATTTATTCCGTGCGTAAGTAATCCCACGAGTAGGTATGGTCAAAAATCGCCGTCTAGCGAAGTCGATATCAGATGCAGGATGGTCAAAATTTCGCCAGTGGTTAGATTATTTTGGCTACAAATATGGGAAGATAACGATTGCTGTTGCTCCCCATAATACCAGCCAGAATTGTTCTAATTGTGGAAAAAAAGTGCAGAAATCTCTATCATCTAGAACCCATGTTTGTCCCCATTGTGGATTTATTGAAGATCGGGATATAAATGCAGCTATCAACATTTTGCACTCATGGATTAAGTACGGTGGGGCACACCGAATCTTATAAGCTTGGGGAGTTCAATCCTCTAGTTTCGTTGGAGCAATCCTGCGGGGTTACGATTGGACTATGAACCAAGAATCCCTGCACTTTTAGGGCAGGGAGTGTCAATAATTCAACAATTGAATTAACTGCCAATTGTGGATATTACCGATAGTTGTATATTGGCGAGATAGATTAGCTACCTTATCTTCCGCTATCCAAGCATAGCTATTGGCAGGGAGTTGGGAAATATCAGGCAGTTCCTGACCATGAATGGGAGTATAAAATTCTAGTAGGACACCAGTTTTACCGCCAACATCGACAAAGTGAACTGTTTGACTATGGACAACCTTTGCGATCGCATCTTGCTCAAAGAAAGCTTTGACTTTCGGGTTATAGTTACCAATAACTCCCGTAAACCCAGCTACAGCTAACCCTAACCAAGAAGCAACTAACCAACCTGCTAACCAGTAGGGTACGCTGAGAAACTTGTGATTCCAGCGAAAACGACCAAGCCATACTCCTAGTATAATTAACCAACCACACCCCAACCCCACCGCAGCAGCTGCATATTTATGAATATTTGGTTTATCCAAAATTAAAACAACTATACCTGCAATTAATAGCAAACCCCCTAAACCACCAAAGCCATAGCTTAAGCTTCGCAACAAGGATTTTTGATGTCCAGAGGTGATATTTCCTGTATCTACATGCTGATAAATTTCTCCTAACCCATACAAACCCACGGCTGCTAATAAAGCCATAAAAGGATAAAGACAAAGGGTATAGTGAGGTAAACGAGTAGCAAACACAGTTAACTCTAGAAATATGACCAACGGACAGCCCACTAATATCAATTGATATTGTCCTATGGGACGGCGTAAAGCTAAGAAAAAACCTAATAAACTCAAAGCTGACCAGGGAAAAGCTGTAGCCGGGACATTCCAGAAATAGTAAATTAAACCGTTACCTTTGCGCTCATGAGTACCAAGACGGAACACAAACCGCCACAATTCTTCAATAGCCGAATCACCGTAGTGTATCACACTCAGCCACAACCAAACCAAGGTGGGAATTAAACCCAGGAAAAATCCCAAATACAACATTGGGTTTGTCAGGTGGCGATGGCGGTGATGTTCCTTGATAAGATAGGGGAGAAACCCTATCAAGGGCAAAAAAATCATAAAGCTTCTCACCAAGAAGCCTAAACCAAAACTAACCCCAGCAATTAAACCCCAAACATAGCGATACTTGGGATGTATTTCTGCTTGCAGTAAACACCAAATACCAAGTAGCAGCAGAAAAATCATCGGTACATCTGGTGTACCTAGCCGACAATATTGCAGCCAGAGAAATGCTACGCTCAAGATAGCAGATGCTAACCAAGCGATTTGTTTATTAAGGATAATTTTGCCAATTTCGTACAGCATTAACACGCTGCAAATACCAGCGATCGCACTGGGTAAGCGGACGCTAAATACACTAATACCAAACAAGCTGTAGGATGCGGCAATTAACCAATAGGGACCAGGAGTTTTATGGTGAGCAGAAGACCAAGGAGCAACCCAGTTACCCGAATCGAACATTAACCTGGCTCTGACAGCATACAAGCCTTCATCGTGAGCCATGAGACTACCATGTTCCGCACCAAATAGCAATAAGGGCAGTAGCCATAGTAACAAAGTTACATAAGGCAATGCTGAGGATAGGCGTCCTTTCAACCAAGTAGAATCAGAAAAGTGTAGTTTGGAAGACATTCAAGGAATACGAATAGATTGTTGCTTACTTGACTCATTTATGCGGAGTTTTGTTTTTAGAATTATCTTTTGGTGATATGCCAGCTTTTGCAACGGTATATCACAAGATATTGACACCCTTTTGGGCAGAAGTTTTTTTAAGTTATCGCTATGTTGCTAAGACCCCATCAACGCACCAAACTAGATGATACAGACGATAAGCTGTTTTATGCCTATCCCCGATTTGTCACCCACGTGGATGAGGGATTCATTCAACAGTTGACGGAATTGTATCGCGAACGCCTGAAGCCAAACACGCGGATTTTAGATATGATGAGTAGTTGGGTATCCCATCTACCAGAAGAAATATCTTTTTCCCATGTAGAAGGACATGGATTGAATGGGGAAGAACTAGCACGTAACCCTCGATTAAATCATTATTTTGTCCAAAATCTCAATGACAATCCTCAGTTACCCCTTAAGGATAATGATTTTGATGCGGTTCTTAACTGTGTCTCCGTGCAATATTTACAATATCCCGAAGCCGTATTTTCCGAAGTACTCCGCATCCTCAAACCCGGTGGGATAGCCATTTTTAGCTTCTCTAACCGAATGTTTTATCAAAAAGCAATTCAAGGATGGCGGGATGCTTCCGAATCCGGTCGTGTAGAATTAGTCAGACGCTACTTTCTATCTGTCCCCGGATTTACAACCCCAGAAGTAATATCCCGACAATCAACTTCTCCCAGTTTCCTCCAATGGCTAGGTGCAGCTGGTGGCGATCCATTTTACGCTGTAGTGGCTTATAAAAATTAGTCATTAGTCATTAGTCATTAGTCATTAGTCATTAGTCATTAGTGCTTTGGTTAATGATGGGTGCATATCATGGCTAATGAAATTTGTCAAGACTACTTAGTTAGTAATTAACAAAAGTAAATTTTGCTAGTTAAACCTGAGAAAAACCCTGATAATTGCCAACAAACCCCAGCAGAGCGAGGTGAAAAGATGAAATTTCCGCGTGCGCGTAGGATTTTAGCTGCTTTATTGCTGTGTGTCCTATTGTTTACCACAGCCTGTCAGCCGAAAACACCTGGACGTTTTGACCAAGTACAACAAGAAAGCACCAAACAAAAAACCGGGTTAGCAGTAGCGAAAGACGCTACCCAAGGGGGGGAATTTAATAAATTCTTCCCTGCTAATCAACCCGGATATGAGCGGGTTTATACCCAAGAGAAAAAAGGCTTTGCAGAAGCTAAGTTAAAAAAAGATGGTAAAGAATTAGCCATGCTGGCAATTTCTGATACCAAAAGTCCAACACCAACCCCAGCATCAGCGGCAGACAAATTCAAAACCAGTACTAAGAAAATTGCCGGTTATCCAGCAGTAGAACTTGGGAAGACGCAAACGGCAATTCTTGTTAATAACCGCTATCAAGTAAAAGTTCTATCTCGCGATCCTTCATTTACTGCTAGCGACAGGGAACAATGGTTGCAGAAATTTAATCTCAAAGGTCTTGCTCAACTAGATTAACCTCTGTTAGACAGAAGCGAGACAACAAAAGCAATATTAGGAGGTAATTGTGAGCAAACCTATTTTTGAGTTGGTTG
>JAYKJH010000046.1:0-47411 GCA_035285345.1 Nostocaceae cyanobacterium
GTGCAGCAGGAATTAAAAAATGCAGATTTATCTGAAGAAGAGATAAGAAAATATAGTAAATCTTTAGAGAAATTTATTCATCGGGATAAGGTTAAAGAAATTCTCGGTAGTGCTTTTGAATATGAGCGGACGGCTATAGATACGAAAGGATTACAAACAGTTTGGAATGAGATGGATTTGCAGGTGCTTCCGGATGAGGAGTTTAGCTGGAAGCGGGTGGGGAGGAAATATTTAGAGGCTGTGAAAAAGCTGATTCGGGAGTCTAATGAATTGCGTCCTATTTGGGATTCCCAAACTCTAGAAGCTATCAAACAATCTGCTCAGGAATCTACAGGAATTATCCCAGTATTTGATTTAGCAAAATATCAAGATGCTATCCAAGAGCGCTACGCTAATCTCAGTTTAGATTGTGTAGATACGACGGTTTATGACTATCGGGAAAAGCTGAAGGTTTGGCAAGTATTTATTGCTCAAAATGTCAAGGAATGCCAAGAATATTTACCCCAGGTTTACGAAATTCCTAAAGAGCATTTCCTGCGACTCCGAGAAAGTAACCAACTAGAAGCAGAGATTGCGGAACTTGAGAGAGAACGCTATAAACGAGTTTATTTTGAACAGGCTATCCGCTCGGTTTTGGAGATTATTAATAACAAGCAAAATAAATATACGGTGATTTTGGGCGACCCTGGTTCAGGAAAGTCTACCTTGTTGCAATATATCGCTTTGAATTGGGCTAGATCGCCTTTAAATGAAGTAACAGAAAAGCCGATTCCTTTACTCATTGAATTACGCACCTATGCGCGGAATCAAGATGAGGGACATTGTAAGAATTTTCTGGAATTTCTCCATCAAGGTAGCGGCGCAATTTGTCATTTAAATCAGCATCAATTGGCAGAACAACTAAAGGCTGGGAATGCCATTGTCATGTTTGATGGCTTAGATGAAGTGTTTGACCCCGGTAAACGCGAAGATGTGATTACCGCTATTCATCGCTTCACTAATGATTATCCCCAAGTGCAGGTAATTGTGACTTCGCGGGTGATTGGTTATAAACCTTCCCGGCTGAAGGATGCGGAGTTTCGTCACTTTATGCTGCAAGATTTGGAGAAGGGACAAATTCAGGATTTTATCTACCGCTGGCATGAATTAACCTTTACTAATGAACTGGAAAAGGTGAGAAAAAAAGAGCGCTTGCAAAGGGCAATTAATGAATCAAAAGCCATTGTTGAATTAGCGGGAAATCCCTTGCTGTTGACGCTGATGGCAATTCTCAACCGTAACCAAGAATTGCCACGGGATAGACCAGAACTTTATAACCAAGCGTCACGTTTGTTGTTGTTTCAATGGGATGTGGAGAAGGCTTTACAAGAAGATAGTCGCCTAGATTCCAAAACCATTGATTATAAAGATAAGCAGGCAATGTTGCGGCAAGTTGCTCATCATATGCAGGCTCAGGAAGAAGGTTTAAAAGGGAATTTAATTAGTGGTGATGATTTAGAAAATATTCTCTATGAATATCTGAAAGTCCGAGATTTTGACCAGCCACGAGTCCGGGCAAAATTAATGATTGACCAACTGCGGTATCGCAATTTTATTTTGTGTTCCCTGGGGGGAGATTATTACGCCTTTGTGCATCGAACATTTTTGGAATACTTCTGTGCATCGGGGTTTGTCTGGCAGTTTGAGAAGGAACGGAGGATTGATATTGAGCAACTGAAAACAGAGGTTTTTGGGAAGCATTGGCAGGATGAAACTTGGCATGAAGTTTTGCGGTTGATTTCCGGGATGATTGAGCCGAGGTTTACTGGAGAAATTATTGAGTATTTGATGGTGCAGTCGGGGGGAGATGAGAAGTTTGTTAATGTGTTTTTGGCGGCTGAGTGTCTGTTGGAAGTGAAGAATAGAAAGGAGATATCAGTCGTTGATAATCAGTTGCTTCAGGAAATCAAAAGGTTAACCAAGTATGACTTGAATTACTATTACGAAGATTATGACGAAGAAGGAAAATTAGTTCGAGAAATTCGTACTGGAGCAGTTGCTGCAGTTGCTGCAGTTTGGAAAGATGACCCCGATACCCCAGGGTGGCTGAAATCTCGCGCTACCAGTGATGATAATTGGTTGGTGCGAGATGCAGCCGTGTCCGCATTAGCAGAGCATTTTAAAGATGACCCCGATACCCTAGGGTGGCTGAAATCTCGCGCTACCAGTGATGATAATTGGTGGGTGCGAGGTGCAGCCGTGGATGCATTAGCAGAGCATTTCCCAGATGACCCCGATACCCTAGGGATAGTCAAATCTGGCGCTACCAGTGATGATAATTGGGAGGTGCGACGTGCAGCCGTGAGGGCTTTAGCAGAGCATTTCCAAGATGACCCCGATACCCTAGGGATAGTCAAATCTCGCGCTACCAGTGATGATGAGGGGTTGGTGCGATGTGCAGCCGTGTCAACATTAGCAGAGTCTTTCCCAGATGACCCCGATACCCTAGCGATAGTCAAATCTCGCGCTACCAGTGATGATGACGTCTGGGTGCGACTTGCAGCAGTGTCGGCTTTAGCACGGGGGTGGAGGGATGCGCCCTGGTTGTTTGAATTTATGCGGGATGTTGCTGTTAATGACCCCTTTGTGCGTCAGGAAGACAGGGAAGACAACCCTCGGAAAGTTGCACTACAGGTAATTATTAAGCAATTTCGTCACCATCCGGAAACTCTACCACTGTTGCGCGATAGAGCGGCGAATGATGGGGATGAGGAGGTGCGGAAGCTTGCAGCGGATTTTGTAGCGGATGAAGCGGATGGGTGATTTGTGGGGTGTGTTGTTCGTAGTAAGCGCTGTCTTCGCTTATTTTAAGCACTGAAGTGCTTATTACAAACAAACTGCTCACAGTCCTCTGAAGAGGACTTTTGCTATTAGCCAGGGGTTTGCAACCCCTGGCGGGTGGGGAATGATGCAATATATAAAAAAAGGGGTAAAAACTCATGACCACATCATTAAAAACCGGCAAAGTCTACGACGATATTATTGAATTTATCGCTGCGGGAACTACTCCTGAAACTGTCATTAAATTTAAGCTTTCAGCAGCATCACAAGAACGTTTAGACTATTTTATGGTGCTAGAGCATATAATTAGACTGCCAAAAGCACGCGCTCATCAATTAATCAAATCTGAGTAATTATTGTGTCTCGTCCTCACATTAGTCTTGAAATACGACGTTTATAGGACTTACGCACTAACTACGGAAAAATCGAACCACGAAGAAACGAAGGACACGAAGGAATAAGAGCGCTTCGCTCCTACTCGCCTGGGACTGTAAGTCCCAGTCTAATAGCACGAGTCCATTGAAATGGACTCTTAATGCCAAATTTTTGGCAGTAGTATTTCTCAGCCTTATTTTTACCTTGTCCGGCTGTACCCACCCTACAAGATCAGGACTTACTATTAACCATCTTAAGGATGAAGACGAATATTCCTCTATCACAAAAGCTATTAATTATATTTGAACAGCTTTGAGTTTTCAAGTACCTGTTCAGACAGGTAAAGTTCTGTAAAAATTCCGAGCATTTTGATCGTGAACAAAAGCCCCAAAAGTCGTCAAAAACACCAATTTGTCTTATATGTAGTATATAGTCTTGAACGATTTTTGGTGATTTGATGGATTGATTTTGAAATTTGTCAAACGCCGCCGAGAGCATGAAAAAATCATACTACAGTATCAAAGCCTTGTAAATACGTAAATAATTAAAATAATTTCTCAATAAGCCGACAATTGTAAATGTCATATTGCGGTAGATGTAGATTTATGTATACGAATATTCAAAGAAAAAATGACTGGGAATTAAGGAAAATTATCAATGGGGTGATGGGGGTGCGATCGCGATCATATTTCTATGAACTACCATCATCCATACCAATTAGCTAGTATTGATAGTTGATAACTTTGGGTTTTTATTAACTGGATAGTAATGGGAGTGGGATAAGCGAAGCTTAACGCCATCATGGTTATCGCTGCTTTGAAACCTTTGAAAAGCCTTGAGGGTAGGTTGGGTCTTTTTCGATTCCCATAACTAAATCGAATCTTGAGCTACTTACCTAACATCTCCCTCACCCAACCCCGAAACTCCTTCAACAAAGCAATCTCTCCCATACTCTTGCTCATCTGAATAAACCTACCCATCTCCCTCACTGAAACCAGAGGAAAAGCAATACTAAATTCCCTCTCCACATACTGTCCTTCTAGCAACTGATAAAACTTCAACTCTTCGCCGTTATATCTCCAAAGTTCCGGTACAGCTAAAGCCGAATAAATCCCCAACTTATCAACCGAACTACTAGTAATATCAATTTCAATTGCTAAATCTGGTGGTGGGTCTGTTTTTAAATCGAGTGTTTGTCTATCTCTCACAACAGGTTCATTTTGGATGTAAAAACATTCGTCTGGTTCTATCCCTTTTTTGGCGGTTTTTCTTTTCAATGTAGTAGAACCAGCACTTTTCACTTCAATTCCTAATTCTTCAGCTAAAGCAACGATGAAATTACGAAAATTACATTTAGGGTTTTCGTGTTCAAAAAGGGGTGTCATAATCTCTAAAGTGCCACAGTCATAAGCAAAGCGAGAACCTCTATCTTCACCTGTGTCTCTCAGCAAGGCTTCAAAAGTTGCCCAACTAACGTTATGTAGCACTGTTCTTTGTTCAGCGGGAATTGCTGTAGTAAGCATATGCAAAGACTCATTCGTCGCAAGTATTAGCTAAGATTTTTAAGTCCCAGTCTAGCAGTACAAGTCCAGTGAAATAGACTGAGAATGTCCACATATTTTTGAATTTTGAATTTTGGATTGTGAAAAAGCTTTTTATCACCACTCTGACAATATTAGTCATAATCAGTACTCTACTAACATTACCAGCCCATGCTAAGGTAACGCGCTATTTAATAGGCAATCCCAATGATGTTAACCCCCCATTAACTGGTCCTGCTTATGATTTGGGTGGGGGTGGTCCCGATGTGGATGAAGCAATCCAGTGGATGATTAACCAAGTGCGGGGATGCAGCGACTGCGAAACGAAGTTGGATGTCGTCGTTTTGCGGTCCTCTGGAGATGATGGTTATAATAAACCAATTTACGCCATGAAAGGTGTATATTCAGTAGAAACACTGGTGAGTGACAGCCGGGATGACGCCAATAAAGCCGATGTTATCGACACTATCAAAAAAGCAGAGGTGATTTTCTTTGCGGGTGGAGACCAGTGCCAATACACCCGCAATTTCAAGAATACCCCAGTGGAAAAGGCGGTGGAGTCGGTGAACAAGCGCGGTGGTGGAATCGGTGGTACTAGCGCTGGAGCGATGATTGAAAGTGATGTCGTTTATAATGCTTGTTCCAACGCTGTGGAAACTAGGGAAGCGCTATCAAACCCCTACGAAGATATTAGCTTTACCTACGGTTTGTTTGAATGGGGGAATATGAACCACACCATTATAGATACCCATTTCGACAAGCGGGACAGAATGGGACGGCTGATGACGTTTATTGCGCGTCAGTTGCGGGATGGAGAAGCTGACAGCGTTTTGGGTATCGCTCTCAGCGAGGAGACATCCCTAGTTGTGGATAAAAATGGTCTGGGTAAGGTCATGGGTAAGGGTGCCGTGTACCTTGTTTTAGGCGACCACACCCCAGAAGTATGCGAACCCGAAACCCCCCTGACCTTCTCTAATTACAAAATTTGGAAACTGAAACCAGGGGAGACATTCAATTTGAAAAACCGACCAACTACAGGTTTCTATCGGGTGAGTGTGGAGAAGGGACGGTTGAGTGATGACCCGTATTAGGGGTTGTGAGAGCTTCACCCAAAGCCGCAAAAGCGCAAAGAAATTCTTTGTGTCTTTGCGTCTTTGCGCGAGATTTCCCTCGTTCCCAGCCTCTGGACTGGGAATGTATTTCGAGAGGCTCTGCCTCTGGTCAACCTCCGGTCGGTGGAGCGTCCCAATCAGGGATTCCCAGCCAGGAGGCTGGGAACTAGTTAAACGGAAGGTTGAGTTATGACAGTTTCTTACCCCATCACCGCATCGCCATATAACCGTAGCGCCAAGTCTAACCAGGGTTTGACGCTTCCTGGTAAGTCGGAATTTAGCCGGAGGGGTAATTCTGGGGTCGATAACGACTGAGCGTAGGCTGGAGTGAGAAAGGGTTGATAGGTTTTGGCTTCTGGTGTCTGTTGTTTGATAAATGCTAAGCTGACCCCTTGGAGTAATTTCCGCAAAGCTTTGGTTTCTTCCCCGCGTCTTTCTCTCACCAAGGTACTAGCACGGCTTCCTTCATAGGCTGTTGGGTCGCCGACACTCAGGTGAGTTGCTCCAATGGCGGTTAACAGATATTTGTTACCGCGTAGCTGCGAAAATGGTCGGAGTTGATGGTTTAGTGCTGGGGTGAGAGCATCTTCTGTTCCTGTGACCATCAAAACTGGCTTTGTGATTTGCTTTAAGCCTTCTTTTCCAAATAATCTCCCGACTACGGGGTTGAGTGCGATCGCACTCTTTACCCGGTTATCCTCCAAGTCTAATTTTCTCTCTGGTAAATCTACAGCTGCACATTGCAACCAGTCTGCTGCTGCTTCGGTGATATTTAGGGAACCTTTGCAGTAGGAGCGCAACTCATCTAATTCTACCTGTCCCCCTACCAAGGCTAAGGCTGTATAACCCCCCAAGGAATGACCGATAACAGTCACTTGTTCGGTATTAAACTTACCTTGCCACTGTCCTGGTTGGTTCTGTAATTTTGCTAACTCATCTAACACAAAACTGATATCTTGCGGACGGTCAATAAACTCCCTAGCTGGTAGCATTTCACTTAAATTACCTGCCTGGGAAGCGCGGGTTACAGCGTCAACATTACTACCAATATGTTCGACTGCTACTACGGTGATACCCTGGGAAGCTAGATGACGTGCTAAGTAACTAAAGAAACTGCGACTTGCTCCAAAGCCGTGGGATATTACCACCAAGGGGTTTTGGGAGGAGTTGCCGCGACTGTAATAAATATCTATGGGGATGCTGCGATTGCGCTGTCTATCCCGCAAGGTGAGTGTTTCCTGCAAGACCTTTTCTTTCCCCTTCGCCGCTGGGTCGAAAGTTGCTTGGAAAGGAGTATTACTTGTCACAGCTAATTTTTCCTCCAGCAGAGGACCCAATGCTTGACTTTGCCAGAAGCTGGGGTTAAATTGCACTGCTAAAGCTAGTGCTTTAGTGGCATCAATTGTGATATTATTTTCCGGATAAGCACGGAGGAAATTTACAACACTCAAACCATTTGCTTGTCGTGCAGCTAAAGCGATCGCACCTTGAATCGACTCGATGGAACTTCCAGGGATAGCTGCTTGTAGGGAATCTAGTATACGTTTACCCGTGGGCGATCGCATGATTTCCGCAATTAATTTATCACCGATAGCGGGGTCAATATCCATGCGACTGTTGAGAACTTCCCGGACTTGGGGATTCAAAATCGCAGCATAAATTTGCAAATTAGCGGGTAATTTCCCAGTTTTAGCGAATTTTTCTAAATCAGTGACTTCTATCGACTGTTGGAATGGACCAATGCTAATGGTTACTCTTTCTGCCGCTCTACCAGAGGGAATAAAAACCAACCAACCGCAAGCAATAGTTACGCTACACAACAAGCCTTGTAATAAAGAGGTTTTTCGCCGATTTTCGCCACTTTTCCACTTCATAGACTCATTAATTTGGGTTTCGGGTCACAAAATATCTGATGCGCGAAGTTCGCGGAATTTTTTTATATTTACTTGAGATATGTACCCCTATACAGATATTAAATTATCAGATACTACTGAATAATAGTCTTTTTCCATATATTATCGACAATCTATTTATCAGAAAATGCACCCTGATTTTTTGGGTTGCTAAACACACCTTAAAAATCTAGAGATGCAGAATAAATGCATCTCCAACTTTATATTTAGAACCCAGTAAATATGAGCCGTAGAATCGACAAGATAGGATTGAACGGTCTAAAGGAATTGTCAATGGTATCGCCAACCTGAGTAATGCCAGAGCGACCGACTAACACGATATCATTATTGCGAATAATAGGATTAGTTTGGTCATTAATTGGTGCAGCGAAATCAACTTTGACAGTCCGTTTGGTGACGGAACCATCTGGGTTAAGCCTAACTAATTGAATGTCAGTACTTTTAGCACGAGCATCATTGAAGCCACCAGCCGCCAGAATCGCTTGTGTCAAGGAAGTATTCGGCTGAACTTGCACAGGTCCTGGACGTTTCACTTCCCCAGCGACATTAACTTGAATAGTTGCTGGAGACAGAGTAGTGGTCGCTAATTGAGTAGCTTCTGCGGGGTTAATTTCAGTAGCGGTGGGAATAACGATGGTGTCTCCCTCTTGCAGCAATGTATCTTGGTTAGCGTCACCCGTCTTGATAACTTCCCAGAGGTTCACAGCTAAGAGTTGTTCCCCACCATCGCGTTTGGGACGACGAATTGTGATTTCCCGCAGGTTAGCTAAGGGAGTAATACCTCCAGCTAGCTGAATAGCCCGTGATACACTAGCTTGTCCACCACCAGCACCAACAGTAACGCCACTACCATTAGTACCAGTGTCTGCAGTGCTACCACTGGTGACGAGATAGGTTCCTGGACGGTTAACTTCACCAATCAAAGTTACAGCACGGGGTTTGCTGGGGTCAGCAGCCAAGTTAACCTGAGACAGCAAGCGCATATCTTGCAGGCTGATATTGTTCCCGGAATTAACGACGATGGTATCTCCGTCCTGCAGCAGAGTGTCTTGCTCAAGATCACCGCCACTGATTAGTTGTCGGAGATTAATATTAATACTTTCTTGACCACCACTGCGATCGCGTCGCACCAGACGAATACTATTAATATCAGCTAAGCTGGTAACTCCTCCAGCTAGTTGCAGCGCACGTGTGACGTTGGGTAGACCAGTGTTACCACCAGCGGTACCTGCACCCCCTTCTGCTGTCACCACATAGGTACCAGGACGGGTTACTTCCCCAATCACTGCTACAGTCCGGGGTTTAGAAGCATCAGGAGCCAGATTATATTGCGCTAACAGCCGTGACTCTTTCAGGTCAAGTCTTCCTCTGCCAACTACGATGGTATCTCCGTCTTGCAGCAGGGTATCTTGATTAATGTCACCGCCTTGCAAAAGTCGCCGGAGATTGATAGTTAGAGTTTGGGTACCGCCAGTTCTGGTGCGACGCTGGAGCCTAACACCATCAATATTTGCTAATGTGGTCAGTCCTCCCGCTAGCTGCAATGCGCTTGTGACATTGGGAAAACCACCTGTCGCATTTGCACCGCCTTGTGGCGTTACCAGATAAGTGCCAGGACGCGATACTTCACCCACTATCGCTACACTCCGAGGTCTAGAAGCATCGGGGGCAATGCCAGCATAGGACAATTGGCGAATTTCTGCCAGATCCAAGCTGCCCACAGGTACAAAGATGCTGTCTCCGTCCCGCAGGGTAATATCTCCGGGTATAGCGCTACCCTGGATGATTTGTTTGATATTCAGGGTGACTGTTTGTAAGCCACTGCCTATCCGACGGCGTAATTGAACTCGTTCGATATCTGCTGATAAGGTAACGCCTTGGGCTGTAGTCAATGCCGCTAGTACTGTGGGATATTGTACACCCGGATCTTGACCCGCACCACCTTGGAGGCTGATAGTATAAGCCCCCGGACGCGACACTTCACCAGAAACCGTAACGTTAATCGGACGTGGAGATAAAAGATTGACGGATATCAGGGGACGCTTGAGGAACCGAGCATATCTAGAAGCAATAATGTCAGCCGCTTGTTCCGTAGTTAAACCTTGTAAAGATACACTACCAATTAATGGTAGGTTAATCGCGCCACCCGGTGGAATCTGATATTCTCCCGTATATTCTGGCACTTCAAAAACATTGACGCGGATGCGATCGCCCCCACCTAACGTGTAATCCGTACTGAGAAATTGCTGTTGAATTACCGTTCTTGGCGTCCTTCGTGTTGTGTTCCGTCTTTGTGCCTGGGCTACATCAGTGTAGGGTAGAATTAACATTGCTATTGTTAATAAAGCTACACTTCCCCCAGGCAAATTAATTATTTTCAACCAACCTCCATTTAGCATACGTACCTAAAAATCTTATGAGTTAAGTATTGTCTCAATCATTTTACTCTTGACTATCTGGCAAAACCCAGGTTCCCTATGAATAGCGAAAATAGGCTCTATGAAAGGTTGGCAGTTGCGTAACTTCACCTTCTTGTTGGGAAGTTCAACTTAAATTTGTAAAAGCTTGACAATTTTATATTTTCAGCTAGCGTCGTTACGGCTATAGTAATTACAGAAAGCAATCAAAGCTTGCCACAATTCAAACTAACTATCTATCTAAACCCTAGCTTTACCCCCTATATCTAAAAATTCTTCACCCCCTGGTTATGCCTCTAGAGCTAGCCAGGGGGTGACGTTTATAGCCATTTTGGCTATTTATGGGCATTCACTCGTTGGAGAAATTATCTTGTCAATAAGTTTACAGTAAATTCGCAACAACTTGATATTTGGGTATTCTCACCCCAAGCGTTTGCAGTTATAGTTAACACAGAAAGCAAAAAAGCTCTCGATTACTAAAGCTAACTATCTAAACTCTAACTTTACCCCCTATATCTAAAAATTCTTCACCCCCTGGTTATGCTCACTAGAGTCAGCCAGGGGGTGAAGTTTATAGCCATTTTGGCTGTTTATGGGCATTCACTGGTTGGAGAAATTATCTTGTTAATAAGTTTACACTAAATTCGCAACAACTTGATATTTGGGTATTCTCACCCCAAGCGTTTGCAGTTATAGTTAACGCAGAAAGCAAAAAAAGCTCTCGATTACTAAAGCTAACTATCTAAACTCTAACTTTACCCCCTATATCTAAAAATTCTTCACCCCCTGGTTATGCTCACTAGAGTCAGCCAGGGGGTGAAGTTTATCCGCTCTTGAAAGCTAAGGAGCTAGATTGTGATATATCGAATGTGGGTAAAACAAGGGTTAGTTCCAAACCTACCTCCTTTTTAGGGTAGTTTGTTCCCCATACCCTGCCCAAATCCTCAATACCACGTAATTTACCAATATTCTTAGTGATAAGTTTAAAGGAAATTTACAATAACTTGATAATTGGGTATGTTCACCCTTTAAGTTTGCAGTTATAGTTAACCAAGAAAGCAAGCAATAGCTTGTGCCAAATAAATTAACTAACTATCAAACTCTATCTTTACTCTCTATAACTAAACATTCTTCACCCCCAGTTTCTTTGACAGAGACTGGGGGTGAAGTTTTGCGGCTAATTTACTAGCAGTATAGTGCTTACGGATGAAAGAAATTTCTTGGTATTAAGTTTATCGGAAATTGTCCGCAACTTGATAATTGGGTATTCTCACGCCGACAATTACCAGTTATAGTTAATTCAGAAAGCAAGCAATAGCTTGTCTCAACTAAATTAACTAACTATCAAACTCTATCTTTACTCTCTATAACTAAACATTCTTCACCCCCAGTTTCTGCTACAGAGACTGGGGGTGAAGTTATCCGATGCTTGTTAACTGAAGCGTATTTGGTTAAATCAAACGCTACTAATTAATGTTCATGGCTAAAAGTTAAGTTTTATCAGTCTTATTTAAATTTATTCCTTGCTGTTGCAGTTGTTGCAGGAAAAATTCTTCTAGTGACAGACGTGACAAATTAATGTCAATCAACTGCGCTCCCATCAGACGCATACTAGCAAGAAAGTCATAAGGTTCGTTTTGCAGTTGACCTTGCCAAGTACCATTAACTTCAAATTCTAAATTAGATAGCCATTTTGTGAGAATATCTACATTACCGCCGCGACCTTTAACGTGATATACCTCAGAAGTACCTAATAATTCCCCAAGTACACCAGAGCAAATTAACTCTCCTTGCGCCAGAATAGCAATGCGATCGCAAATTTGCTCGACTTCCGAGAGAATATGACTGTTGAAAAAAATTGTCTTACCGGCAGTTTTCAGGGAAGCGATAATCTCCCGCATTTGGTAACGTCCCACAGGGTCAAGACCAGACATCGGTTCATCCAGAAACACCACCTCTGGATCGTTAATCAAAGCCTGTGCCATCCCGACACGCTGCAGCATACCTTTAGAATAGCGCCGCATCTGCTTTTTGCGGGCATCAGCTTTAGATAATCCCACTAACTCTAGCAGTTGGGGAATCCGCTGACGTTGTTCCTTGGAGTTCATTTGGAATAACCCCGCTGTCATTTCCAAGAATTCCCAACCAGTTAGATAGTCATAAAAATAGGCATTCTCTGGTAAATAACCAATACGTTGCTTAACACTGCGATCGCCTAGGGGTTTCCCCAGCAACAACCCCCGTCCTGATGTGGGACGAATAATCCCCAGCAACAGCTTGAGCAAGGTTGTCTTTCCAGCACCATTGGGTCCGAGTAAACCAAAAGTTTCCCCCTGAGAAACACTTAAAGAGCAGCCTTTGAGGGAAATGACCTTTTGGTTGAGCCAGAACCCCGTGCGGTAAACTTTCCGTAAATCTGAAGTCTGCACTACCACAGAGCGGTCTTCTAGCTTGTTTTGTTGAGTTTCGGTCGAGTCAGCATGGGAATTCATGTGGCTTTAAGTAGATGAGCGTCATCGAAAAAATTCTCTGTCCTCAAGATTGTTGTAGTTCCCTGACAACAATCCTCAGTACTTCGTCTTTAAATTATCCCAAAGTGGCTATATTAATACACAATTACACATGTCGCTCTGGGTAAAAGTCCTGAATAGCCTGCATACACTACTTTTGCAGTTCAAATCAAAATAGTTAATCTTTCCTGTCAGAGGATATTACATGTGCTGCTGCTATAACAACCCAGGACAACAAGACAGCACCGCTTCCGGAACATTCGATTGAATTTGATAACTTTTTTCAATTTAGTAATACAATAAGCTAGTGTTTGTCAGCACTGATAGAACACAACACTAACAAAACCCTACTCAATAAGTAGGCAATTATCCTTGCTTCATCCGCTAAGCATCTGAGATAAAGCCTACAAGACATGGTGCATCTGGCTACGTAATAGTGAGTTAATTTTGTAACCACCGTATATTTTGTTGATGATTATCCATCACAACTATAGTTGTGAACATCAACGGAAAACTTAATCAGTATAAAACTTGCTGGTTAATAACTTTTTAATAACCATAATATTTACTTTAAACCCTGCTTTAATGGAGAGAGCCGGGAAGTATTTTTCGACTTAATTGAAAATTTCACACTAAATTAGTCAACTCTTCATATAATATTTATGAAGATTTCCTGTGCTAAGCTGTAACTTAAGTATTTATAAGGATTCGAGTAAAAAGCTGACCATATTAAAATCTGGTTACTTCCCTATTTAGATAAGGGATATGTTAACTATATTATCAGCGGGAAAATCAGGTGACACTACCAACAATCTATATATGAAAGATTTTACTTGGACAACAAATGAAGAAGTAGTCAGTAACGAACGTAAAAATTTTTCTAAAGCCGCAGTCAAACAACCCGTACCTAAAAATAATTGGCAAATTTATTTATTAATCGGAATTATCGCTAACGCCGCCGTTTGGGCAGCAGCTTTAGCCTATGCAAGTAAAGCCAAACCCTCATACACCAGCGAGTTGTCGATTACGATTCCGGGAGCAGGATCGAGAACAGACATTAACCTGCCTAATATAGGTCAAGCCTCATCGCAAAATTTTTCATCCTACGCTGGAGGTTCCTTTGACCCCAGAGAGAACTATAAAGCTATTGCCACTGGAGAAGAAGTCATAAAGGCTGCATCTCAGTCTGTGAACATCCCACTAGCAGATTTTGGCGCACCTCGCATCAAAATTGTAGACAATACAACGCTGATGCGATTTGAGATGAAAGGTAAGACACCAAAGGAAGCTCAGGGGAAAACTAGAGCGCTTTACGAGGCTTTGGAAAAAAGACTCCAACAATTGCGAGATCTAGAAATGCGGCAACAAAATCAACGATTAGAAGAAAGCATTGAAGATTCTCGCCGAAAATTAAAGATAGCTCAAAAACGCATGTCGGATTTCCAATTGATTTCCGGCTTAAGTACTAACGAGCAACTTAGTAACCTAGCGATAAATATTGAAACCCTACGACGACAACGGGCAGAACTGGTAGCGCAACAACAACAAGCTCAAGCTAGGGAAGTACAACTATCTGCCAATTTAAATTTATCTCCTCAGCAAGCAGGCAATGCTTTTACTTTGCAGACAGACCCAATATTTCAAAAGTATCTGCGAGACTACAGTGAAGCCAATGCTAAGTTAATCGCTTTAAATGCTAAATTCTTAGCCAATCACCCTAACGTCATTACTCAAAAAGCCGAAAGAGACGAAGCAGAAGCTGCTTTGGTTAGTAGAGCTGGGATATTGTTGGGTCGTCCGGTCACTTTAGCCAGCATTCAGCAACTGAATATGAGCAATAGTGACCCCTCTGGTGCAGGTCGGGCTGTTCTATCCCAGCAATTAGTGACTGCTAACGTAGACCAGGAAGGACTGGAAGCACAAGTCAAGGGTATAGACCAACAGCTAGGTCAGTTAGAAACTCGCCTCAAAAGACTATCACAGCAACAGTCAAAATTAGAAGACTTGCGGCGGGATGTGCAAATTGCTGAAGCTGTTTTCTCCTCAACTATCGCCAGATTGGATCTCAGCCGCTCAAGTCTTTCTGCTTCTTATCCCGATATTCAAGTACTCTCACCGCCTAGCTTACCAGAAGGAAAGCCAGGAGGTAAAAAGAATTTGGTGTTCGCTGGTGCAGCAGTAGGTTCGCTGTTCATCAGTAGTGGAATTTTTTCATTCTGGCGGCTCAACTGTAAAAAAAAGTTGAAAAAAATAGAAGCTTGATAGTGGTGGATAGACAAAACAACAAATACAAGCATGAAACCACAAAATTTTGAGGAGCGCTTAATTTGGTATTTCATCATTGGCACCTATGGCATTTATGTCCTAGGTATGATCATGCCTTTGAGTGCATTATTAGGCTGGGTGCTATTTTTTTGTGTTTGTAAGAGATGGTTGAGTCAAACAGAGAACACTCCTGAAAATCAAAAAATTCACATCCCCTGGGTGACATGGGTCTGGTGTATGGGGATGTTGGTCACACTGTTCGCTATGTATATGGGCATGACCGACTTTAAATTAGGGACTGTTTTTTTGCTCAGAGGCACAATAGGTTGGGCTGTAACTTCTGTTTTATTAGCATTATTTTTGCTTAGTGGTTGTTTGCCAATTAGACCGGAAATAATTTATAGAGCAGTATGTATATTATGCGTGCAAAGTCTGATAGCAATTCCTATTGCTTACGCGGCTGCTATGGTAAATTTACCAGGAATTATTTACTCTTCTCCCATTGAAAGACTGATACAGAATGGTCCAATATATTATAACGTAGGTTTCTATGAAATAGATTTTGATTCTAAAAAAGTTCGCTTATTATTATTTGCTCCTTGGTGTCCGGCTCTTGGACTAGTGAGCAATATATACTTTTTTCTAGCACTGCAAGAAAGAAATAGAATATGGCGCTTTCTGGGGTTAGTGGGTGCAGTTGCCATGAATGTGGTCTCTGTTTCTCGTGCCGCCATGATCTATCTGCCCTTGGTATTAGGAATCATGTGGTTTTTACCAAACTTGGCTCGACCAACCGTGCAAATTGCGGCTGGTATTATTAGCACTTTAGCAGGTATTTTTAACGCCACAATTACCACTGCTGTAAGGGATTCCTTGGATGGATTAAAAGGTGCTAGAGCAAGTTCCAATGAAATTCGAGCCGCTTTAGCTCGCATAGCTTTAGACAGATGGAAAGAAGCACCCATCTGGGGTCATGGCACTCAAGAACCAGGACCAAAAGTAGTGGCAAACATGCCCATAGGTTCCCATCATACTTGGGTTGGTTTATTATTTACCCAGGGAATAGTCGGTTTTTTTGCCGTAGCAATACCAATACTGTGCAGCTTTATAGATTTAGTTATGAAAGTACAGTATAGTCAAAACGCCAAAGTCGCTTTAAGTATTCTCCTAACATTATTCCTGTTTTCTTTTAGCGAACAAATAGACATATTATCTTACCTTTGCTGGCCTGGCTTAATTCTCATGGGAATTGCATTTCAAGAGAAATCTGTCAAGCATACTTCCGTTTTTTCCTCTATTTAGTCATCCAGGAGCGTCTCTGAAACCTCTTGACATAATTAAGCAAGAATGATTATGTAATCTGTATGACTACGTAGTTTATAATTGCTTCATCAAAAAAACATGAAATTTTCATCAAAAACATCCTGAGAGCTATTAAACATACGTAAGTATTTGAGTATAATCAAGTGCAGAAATGAAATTCCTTCCCAAGCGCTTGATTTTCTAACTAACTCAGGATTTTTTACGGAATTATCCAGGCATCTATCTAGAAAATTTATGCTTCTAAATAAATTAAAGGGTCTGTTATCAAATCAATTCCTCCGCAATATAGGTTGGTTGGGTGGTGCAGAGTTAGCAAGCCGTGTTTTTCGTTTAGGGTCAACTGTTGTACTAGCCCGTACTTTAAGCCCTGAAGACTATGGATTAGTAGCAGTTATTGTCACCACTAATGAATTTGCCAATGTTTTTACTCTTAGAGCAGGAATTGCAGGTAAGCTTGTCCAAGCTAAGGAAGAAGATTTAGAAGTTCTATGTAATACGGCTTATTGGCTGAATTGGATATTATGTGGTTCCCTATTTCTAATTCAGTGCCTTGCAGCTTATCCCATAGCTTTATTTTATAAAGATAATCAACTAATTTTGCCAATTTTATATGCATCTATAGTATATTTAATTTTACCAAACTTTGCCATACAAATTGCTTTAATCGACAGAGAAAATAGATTTAAAATTACAGCATTATGTAACACTATTCAATCACTGCTGGGCAGTTTTCTTTGCGTAGTATTTGCTCTTATGGGTATGGGCATGTGGTCGATGGTTTTACCTATGGTATTTACCATGCCAGTCTGGGTAATTGTAACCCATAGTAACCAATCTTGGCGTCCTAAAAAGTCTTTTACACTGACACGATGGCAAGAAATTGTTAACTTTGGCAGTAATGTTCTGGGATATGAATTGCTGGACAAACTCAGAGCCAATTTAGATTATCTCTTGATTGGGAGGTTTTTGGGGGTAGAGGCTTTGGGTTTGTATTATTTTGCTTTTAATGCAGGTTTAGGAATCAGTTTAAATGTAATCAACGTAGTTACCTGGCCTTTGTATCCATATCTTTGTGCAGCTAGGGATAACTTCCAGCAGTTTAAAGATAAATACTTTAGTAGTTTAAAAACTATGGCTTTCGCGATAGTTCCTCTGGTCATTCTCCAATCAAGTTTAGCGCCATTTTATGTACCCATTATTTACAGCCAAAAGTGGATACCAGCTATTCCTATCCTCATAATTATCTGTCTTTCTGCTCTACCACGTCCGTTTGCTAATGCTGCTGCTATGCTTTTGCAATCGATAGATAAAACTGCAATTAATCTCAAATGGAGTCTAATTTTTACAACTCTATTTACAATTTCTGTTTTAGTAGGAATGCAATGGGACATCATAGGTGTAGCTACATCTGTATTAATTGTTCATGCTGTAGCCATGCCTATATTTAGCATTTGGGCAACTAAATCTGTGTTTGGTAAAAAATCTATTTTATCACTATGAGGGCAAAACTTTATGGGTGCTACCGTGACTATAATTATGCCAGCTTATAATGCTGCGCCATACTTAGCAGAAAGTATAGAATCTGTTTTAGCTCAAACTTTTCAAGATTTTGAACTATTAATTATTGATGACGGTTCTCAGGATAATACTGCTGAAATAGCACGTCAATACTGCGAAAAAGACTATAGAGTTAAGCTATTTTCACAGCCAAATCAGGGGGTATCTAATACCCGGAATAAAGGTATCAAAATGGCAAAAGGAGAATATATTGCTTTTTTTGATGCTGATGACTTATGGATGCCTGAAAAACTTGCTGCTCATATAGAACATTTTAAATCATCTTCCGAATTGGGTCTGAGTTTTGCCAGAGTAGAGTTTATGACTTTTGATGGTAAACCTACTGGACAATTTTCCAATTCTCGATTAAAAAATATCCAACCTGAATATCTTTATTACGAAAACCTTGTTATTACTCCTAGTAACGCTGTAATTCGTAGTCGTGTATTTGAAGAAGTGGAGGGATTTGACAAAAACTTAAGTGGAACTGAAGATGCTGATTTATTTTTGCGGGTGAAATGTCAAGGATGGAATGTTGAAGGTATTAACCGCGTATTAGTACGTTATCGCACTAGTTTAGCTGGGGTGTCTTCAAATCTTGACCGCATGGAAGAAGACTGGAATCGCTTTAGTAATAAGGTGAAGCTTTATGCTCCAGAGTTATTTCAACAACATTACAATCGAGCCGAAGCAGTTTTTTTACGCTACCTAGCTCGCAGAGCTTTTCGCTTACGGCTGACTCCACAAATAGGAGTAGATTTTATAAATCGTGCGCTCCGTGCTGATTGGCAATTAATTCTTAGAGAACCCAAGAGAACTTTATTGACTATGTTAGCAGTCTATGGTTCACAAATATTAAATTTTTTTCGTTATCCTAGGGCTTTAAATCAAAGTTTACAAAAGTAAGCTCTTCTTTTGAAAAATATTCGGTAAAACACAAATAATTAGCATGAAAGTTTGTTACTTTATCCAAACCCATAAAAATTCTGAACAAATCTACCGACTGGTTAACGTCATCAAAAAATCTAGTCCCAACTCCTATGTACTCGTTAGCCACAACTATAATAGTTGTTACTTAGATGCAACACCCCTAGAGAGTTTATCAGGAGTTAAAGTAATTAGTAATTACGTAAGACTAGCTGATTTTTCGGTTGTCCAAGCTTATTTTGATGCTATTAAGTGGCTGTTTGATAATAATATTGAATTCGATTGGCTAATTAATTTAACTGGTCAAGACTATCCCACTCAACCATTAGCAAAATTTGAAAAAATATTGGCAAATAAAAATTTTGACGGATTTATAGAATATTTTGAAGCTCTTTCTCCTGACACACCTTGGGGTGATAAAAAAGGATATGAACGATATTACTATGATTACATACATTTACGTGATGATTTGCCACATAGCAAAAAAATAATCATAAAAATTATTAAAAAAATTATTAATAATTGTCAAGAATTTGTGAGAATAGAACTAGCTTATGGATTAACAATTGGGTTTAAAAGTGAGTCGCATCCATTTACAGAAGACTTCGTTTGTTATGGTGGTTCTTACTATGCAAATCTTTCTCGTAAATGTGCGGAATATTTAAAAGATTTCACTAGCAAGCGACCAGATGTATTTAATCATTACAAAAAAACATTTATAGCTGGAGAATCAATTCTGCAATCAATATTAGTAAATAGCAAATTATTTAATTTATCTAAAAATACATATAGGTATATTGATTTTTATAATAGCCGATATGGACATCCACGCTTACTAACATCTGAAGATTTTACCGCCATAACTAAAGAAGATGTTTATTTTGCTAGAAAATTTGACATCACTGAAGACAGCAAAATTTTAGATTTACTAGACGAAAAAATATTTGCAGTAGAAGCAACTACAAAAAATTAGGAGAATTGCCATGCCGACAATATCTGTTATTGTTCCTGCTTACAATGGGGAACGCACCATATTACAAACAATTGAATCTATTCGTAAACAAACGTTTTCAGATTGGGAAATTATCGTTATCGACGATGGTTCTAAGGATAGAACGGTAGAACTTGTCAATACAGTTAAAGACGAGCGATTAAAGATTTTCTCTTACGAAAATGGAGGCTTACCTGTAGCTCGGAATCGTGGTATATCTCATGCTCAAGGAGAGTACATAGCTTTTATTGACGCTGATGATTTATGGACACCAGACAAATTAGCAGATCAGTTGGAGGCATTACAAAAAAATCCTCAAGCTGGACTAGCATACAGTTGGACAAGTGTTATTGATGACAAAGCAGAAAGTATTTATGAAAGCAATAAGGTTTATTACGAAGGAGATGTTTATGCAGATTTATTAACCTATAATTTTATAGCTAGTGGTTCCAATGCTTTAGTCCGCAGACAAGCAATTGAAGATGCTGGGGAATTTGAGCCTACACTCGGTTCAGCAGAAGATTGGGACTATTGGTTACGTATAGCCAGTAGTTGGCATTTTGCTGTAGTACCTAAAGCCCAAATTTTATATCGACAATCAACTGGTGCCATGTCATCCAAAATTGATGTCATGGAGAAGTACAACCTTATGGTGATTGACAGAGCATTTCAAGTAGCACCAGCACACTTGCAACACCTCAAACGTCAAAGTCAAGCCGGTGTTTATGGCTATATGGCTGAGCTTGCTTTTAGGTATGCTCCTGCTACGGATAAAGTTAAGCTAACTGCCCAGAAAATGCAACAAGCAATTCGATTGCATCCAGCGCTTTTGCGCTACAGAGGTTTTCAGAATTTAATGATTAAATTGTTGTTGACAGTGATTCTTTCACCTCGGATTGCTACTTATCTTCTCCAGCTATTCAGTCAGATGCGTGCTGGTGAACTAAAGCTAGATTAAAATTTTTCATTTTTCTCCTTGATAACGTATTACTAATAAAATTCCATGCGTCTACTATGAAACAAGCGTCTGTATCTGTGATATTACCTGCTTATAACGCAGAAAAGACAATTATATCAACGATTGAATCTATTCAAAAACAGACTTTTCATGACTGGGAAATTATCCTAATCAATGATGGCTCAACTGACAATACTTTAGAATTAATCAATACAATCAAAGATGAACGGATAAAAATTTTTTCCTACGAAAATGCAGGAATATCTTTAGCTCGCAATCGCGGGATTGATCAAGCTAAGGGAGACTATATAGCATTTATCGATGCCGATGATTTATGGACACCTGATAAATTAGAAGCTCAAATAAAAGCATTACAAAAATCCCCAGAAGCAGGATTGGCTTACAGTTGGACAAGTATTATGAATGAAAATGGAGAAGTTTTTTATTCAGGTACTCCCATATCTTATGAAGGTGATGTTTATGCTAATTTATTACTGTGGAATTTTCTGATCTGTGGTTCCAATCCCTTAATTCGTAGGAAAGCAATTGAACAGGCTGGGGAGTTTGAACCAACACTTTGTTGCGGGGAAGACTGGGACTATTGGTTACGTATAGCAAGTCGTTGGCATTTTGCTTTAGTACCTAAAGTGCAAGTTTTATATCGCAAATCTTCTGGTTCTTTGACATCTAAAATGGGGGTTACACAAGAGTATAGTCTAATGGTAATTGATAGAGCATTTCAGTCGGCACCTCCCCACTTGCAACACCTGAAACGTCAAGCTCAATCAGGTATATATGAATACTTGGCACATATGGCGTGGACTTATGCACCTGTTGAAGAAAAACCTAAAATAATTGCTCAAAAGCTACTGAAAGCAATTAAATTATATCCGAAAATTTTGAAGTACAAAAATACTCAAGTACTCCTGATAAAACTGCTGTTTATGAAAATTATGTCACCCAATATTGCCCTATCTATTTTCCAAAAAATAAGTAATCGGCGTGCTAATAGTTTATTAGCAAATACTGAATAAAAAATTTACGGCATTCTTTAGGTCATAGGTGGATTAAGAGGGAATTTCATTTATATAAAAAAAGGGCTTTTACCACTGATAACAAAGATGAACAACTAGGGGGTCTACCATGAAAAAAGTCTCTGTCATTATTCCTGTATATGGTGCAGAAAAATACATTGCAGCTACAGTACAATCGGTATTAGACCAAACTTATCAAAACCTGGAAATCATTCTAATTGATGATACCTCTCCTGACCGGAGTATTGAGGTTTGTCAAAAATTTAATGACCCGCGCATTAAGATTATTCGTCACCAAAAAAATCGCGGTTTAGCTGGGGCAAGAAATACTGGGATTCGTCATGCTCAAGGAGAATATTTTGCATTTTTGGATGCAGATGATATATGGCATCCAGAAAAGCTAGCTAAGCATGTTTCCCATTTAGAACATTGTCCAGATGTGGGCGTAAGTTTTAGCTATTCTGCTTTTATTGATGAAGCAGACAATCTATTAGGCATTTATCAAATTGCCAAGCTAAACAATATTACCCCTGAAGATTTATTTTGTCGTACCCCCATTGGTAATGGTTCGGCTGCAGTGTTTCGACGGGAAGTGTTTGAGGAAATTAAATTTCCAGATAACCTACACGGGACGGTAGAAGATTGTTATTTTGACGAACACTTTCGTGAATCAGAAGATGTAGAATGCTGGCTACGCATTGCTATCCAAACGAATTGGAAACTTGAAGGTATTCCCGAAGCTCTGACTCTTTATCGCGTTAACTCTACTGGACTTTCAGCTAACCTCAAGAAAAAGTTAGATTCTTGGCAAAAGTTAATTGAAAAAACTCGCTCCTATGCACCAGAATTGATGGTGAAATTATCAAAACCTGCTTTAGCTTACCAACAAAGATATTTAGCTCGGAGAGCAGTTACATTGCAAGCAGGTAGCGTAGCTGTAGAACTATTTAACCAAGCTATATTCACTCACTGGCGGATTTTAATTGAGGAACCACAACGGACGCTAGTGACGGGAATAGCTGCTTATTTGCTGTTAATTTTACCCAAGTCTCTGTTCGTTAGAATTAAGACTTTGGGGTTAAAAATAAATGCGGCGCTGCAAAAGCATAAAATGGAGCAAGAGCAAATGGAACAATCAGGATTTTTATCGGCAAGTCCTCAAATTACTAATTAATCCTCTGCTGGATTGGTTCATTTGATTCACAAAACATTGTGACTTTGATGCCGATGACGCTGTTTATCAGGGGAGTAATTTCAGGACGCTAATGTAGGCAATTAATTTTTGAGGATATTTATCCTCGTAAATATCTGACCTGTAATTAAAAATTTTCTCGGTTATGGACAGTGAATAGATAGGGAGCAAAGGAACAATCAGTTGAGTTAAATAATCATTATTAATGAAACTTGCCACTGTAGTACTAACGCTGATAGGCTTGTTAATCTTGGCATTAGGATTTTACATTGCTAAGAGATACTTTAACCTTGCCAATCTTTCTCCTGCTAAAAAAAGTCGGCGGATTTACCAAATAACTTGCCTTGCTATCATTAGCTTATTTGCTACAGTTGCACTCCAAAAAGTCACAAACTCCAGCTACATCCCTAATAATCCACCTCAACCAGTCAGCTTAGCTAACGCCTTTAAATATCAAAAAAAGGTAGTATTGGGGACAACTAGCGTCTCTATAGGTGGTGGTGGTTATGTGACAGGTATTTACTTCCATCCCCGCCAAAAAGACTTAGTTTACATTAAAACTGATGTTGGTGGTTTTTATCGCTGGAATTCTGTAAATAAAAGCTGGATACCTATCACAGACCATTTCCCACTGTCACAAAGTAATTACTACGGTGGAGAGGCTTTTGTCCTCGATCCCAATAACCCCAATATTATCTACATCGCTGCTGGTAAATATACTGCCGATTGGTCTCCTCATAAGGGAAATATATTTAAATCTACCAATCAAGGTAAAACTTGGACAAAGCTCAATCTAGCTTTGAAAATGGGTGGGAATGAAGATTTACGCTGGACAGGTGAGAGATTAGCAGTTAATCCGTTTAATTCCCAAAATATTTTTTTTGGTTCCCGACAAGATGGACTTTGGTCGTCTACAGATGGTGGTAAAACTTGGAAGCAAGTCACCTCTTTTCCTGGAAAGTCAAAAGAAAATATTGGCATTAATGCGATCGCTTTTAATAAACAAGTGTCAGGAAAAGTTTACGCTATCTCCTACGGAGATGGAATTTATGAATCCAATGATACCGGCAATACCTGGAATAAAATCCCCGAAAGTCCATCAGAAGCCAATCGCATCGTTATTACCAACAAAGATGTGTTATACGTGACACATAAATCTGGGGTAAAGAAATATGTCAAAGGTGCGTGGAATGACATCACACCGTGGAATAACCAAGCAGAATTTAATGCGATCGCCGTCAATCCAAATAATCCCCAAGACTTGTTAGTTAGTACCTATGCGGTCACAAACACCCAAATCTACCGTTCCCTAGATGGGGGTAGCAAATGGGAAAAAGTGGAACGCAAAGTCAACACTACAGTCCCTTGGTGGTCGGAATATATGCTTTCCAAACCCTCAATAGCAGCTTTGGAATTTGACCCCCTTGTTTCTGATAGAGTGTGGTTAACAGACTGGTACGGAATATGGCGTACAGAAAATATTAACGCTAATCCCTCAGTGTGGACAAACCATCAACAAGGACACGAGGAATTAGTCACATTCACACTAGTTTCACCCCCCAAGGGAGCTTTGTTATTAAGTGGAGTTGCGGATGTTGATGGTTTTATCCATAACCAAGGACTAGATACTTACCCGTCGCGAATGTTTAGCGCTACAGGTCCCGCATTCCAAGACACCTACAGCATCGCTTACTGTGAAATTGACCCATTAAAAATGGTGCGCGTCGGTGGGAATCGCTTCAACGATACCTTCAGTGGAGCCACTTCCAGCGACGGTGGTAGAAGCTGGAAACAATTTGGCTCCTTCCCAGAAAAAACACTCCCAACACGGGTAGCTATTTCATCCACAAATCCACGGTTATTACTGGTGACAACCAGTCAAGGTCAGCCACTGCGGTCAACCGATGGCGGTCTTTCCTGGCAAAGCGTTTCCGGCTTACCAAACGGCTTTAGCGGACCGTGGAATTGGGTACAACCACTGGCAACAGATACAGTAGAAGGTAATACTTTTTACTATTATGACCAGGGCAAGGTATACCGTAGCACCGACGGAGCAGCCTCCTTTGAGGAAATGTCGGCATCAGTTCCCAAAGCTAACTGGTATGCTCTCAAAGCCATACCAGGGGTTAAAGGTGAATTGTGGTTGGGTCTAGACGACCAAGGACTTTACCATTCCACTAACGGGGGTGAGAGTTTCTCCCCCATCCCAGGGGTAGAGAAAGCTTATCTGTTCGCTTTCGGTAAAGCCCCACCCTTAAGCAAAGTACCAGCACTATACTTATACGGGAAAATTGCTCGTCAAGGCGAGGGTATTTTCCGTTCCCTTGACAAAGGTAAAACTTGGAAAAGAATAGGCGATCGCACTCGACCCATTGGTAATGACCCAAATGTCATGGAAGCCAGCAAGCAACAGTTTGGGTTAGTATTTATCGGTACTGGTGGCAGAGGAATTTATTATGGCAGCGAGTAACGCTGGTTGCTAAAATCTTTGCTAACTTTCAGCGGTTATCCAACAATATTGTAATTATTAGGAGTGTTTCCACCTATGTATCAACAAATGACTAAGAATGTTTTAGAAGTCAAAAATTACTTAAAAGAAACCCTGAAAGGCTCATTACTGGAAAATTTCGCTAAAACGGTTTATCACACTTTTAAATCTCAAGAAAAAATTGATTTTGTGATTAACCGGCAAGACAATGCTTTAACAGTTGAAATCCTCAACCGAATCTTGACCAAAGAATCAAATTGTATTGATATTGGTTGTAACACTGGTGAATTTTTAATCCCCATTTCCCAAATTGCTTCCTTGGGTCATCATTATGCTTTTGAACCAATCCCCAGACTAGCTAATCGCCTGAGAAAGAAATTTCCTAACATAGATGTCAGAGAAATTGCTGTCAGCGATACTGAGGGAGAAGCAACTTTTTGGTATGTGGTCAATGCACCTGCCCTTAGTAGTTTGCAACATTCACACTGGAACAATCACAGTCCTGATGCGATTACAGAACAACTCACAGTGAAAACTCAAAAACTTGATGATATATTGCCCCCCGACTTTAAAGTTCATTTAATCAAAGTAGATGTGGAGGGAGCAGAAATGCAAGTTTTCCAAGGAGGAATGCGGACTTTAAAAAATCATAAACCTTATGTGATTTTTGAAGAAGCTTTAGTGAATATTCAGGATGAAAACGTTAGACATAATGTCAAAGTTTATGACTTCCTGGTCGGCGAATGTGAACTGCAAATTTTTGAATTAAAAAATTGGTTAGAAGATTTAGCTCCCTTAAGCCGCGATGAATTTCTCAAGACGCATTCCTGGAACTTTATAGCGGCAGCAAAATAACCAAGAAAGACTCAAGAATAAAAGCTCAAACTTCAGCCTTAAGCCTTGAGTCTCTCTACCTTTACAACACACCCTTAGAACTAGGAATTGTCCCCGCACGTCGGGTATCGACTTCCACAGCCATTCGCATTGACCGCGCAAACGCCTTAAAAGTCGCCTCGATAATGTGATGGGAGTTAATCCCATCCAACTGACGAATATGTAGGGTCATTTGCGAGTGGTTTACTAGCGCTACAAAAAACTCCCTCACCAACTGGGTGTCATAGGTTCCTACCCGCTGGGTGGGAATTTGCAAGCCATAGCTGAGGTGGGGACGACCAGAAAAATCTAGCGCTACCTGAACCAAAGCCTCATCCAGAGGAGCGAGAAAATTGCCAAACCGGACAATTCCCTTGCGATCGCCCAGTGCTTTAGTCAAAGCTTGACCCAGAGTAATACCGACATCCTCGTTCGTGTGGTGGTCATCTATGTGTAAATCTCCCGTCGCTCGGACATCCAAATCTATCAGTCCGTGGGAAGAGATTTGATGCAGCATGTGATCCAAAAAGGGAATACCAGTAGCGGCGGTGCAAACACCCGTACCGTCCAGGTTAACGGTAACTTGGACATCAGTTTCCCCAGTAGTACGACTCACCGTAGCAATCCGTGGTGCAACAGTGGGTAATTCTGGGGAAGACGAAACAACTTGGCGATCGCTTATCTGCATAGTTACCGAAAGTTTTGGTCTAGAGCAAAGTCCTTCAGGGAGTATGTCACATCCCCATGATTTCATATCCGGCGTCTACGTAAATCACCTGTCCGGTAATTCCGCTTGACAAATCGCTACACAAGAAAGCGGCAGTATTACCCACTTCTTGCTGCGTTACGGTGCGCCGTAGAGGTGCAACTTCCTCCACATGATGAATCATATCTAAAATGCCACCTACGGCCGAAGAAGCCAAAGTCCGAATCGGACCTGCGGAGATAGCATTAACACGAATATTTTGCGGTCCCATTTCCCATGCTAGGTAACGCACACTGGCTTCCAAACCGGCTTTAGCAATCCCCATGAGGTTATAGTTAGGAATTGCCCGCACACCCCCTAAATAGGTCAAGGTGACGATGCTACCGCCCTCAGTCATTAAAGGTTTAGCCCCACCCGCTAACTTAACTAAAGAGTAGGTGCTGATATCTAGAGCTTTAGCAAACCCACCACGGGAAGTGCTGCTAAAATCTCCACTTAAATCCTCTTTGTTGGCAAAGGCAAGACAATGGATGAGAATATCTACTCTGCCCCACTTATCGCGGATGGCATCAAAGGTCGATTGCACCTGTTCGTCCGACTCGACGTTACAGGGAAGAAATAAACTGGGGTTGAGGGGTTCTACTAATTCCGCTACTTTCTTCTCCATTTTGCCCTTCTCGTCGGGCAAGTAGGTAATCCCCAAGGTGGCTCCTGCTTTGTGCAATTGTTGAGCAATCCCCCAGGCGATCGAGCGATTGTTGGCGATACCTGTGACTAAGGCGAACTTTCCGGTCAAATCCAGCATAGAAATTTATAATCAAACCAATAGGAGAATACTGTACCCTGAGACTGCTTTGTTTTACCGTTGGCTGGGTTTTTCTGGGAAACAATCAGCATTTATCTCAGTTGTCGTTTAAGATCATGTCAATATATCCTGACGTGTTTTTACCACAAAATTAACCAAAGCTTCTAAACTTTAAAAATAATGTATAGCAAGGCACAAAATACTGTGGTGAACTCAGTTTAAGTAGTCTAAAGTACAAAAGCATCAATCATTTGAGACTTTTGTATGTTTTTGTAAGTGTTCTACTGTCAATCATCGGTTTTAGGGTAGGGGAAGGGGTATGGTCGTAATGCAAGATAAACCGCTAGCAGCTGTGTTCCGTCAGCTGGCGACTGGTGCGTTTCCTCCTGTAGTGGAAACCTTTGAACGGAACAAGACAATTTTCTTTCCCGGCGATCCAGCCGAGCGGGTGTATTTTCTGATCAAAGGTGCTGTCAAACTTTCCAGAGTTTACGAAGCAGGGGAAGAAATTACAGTCGCGCTGCTGCGAGAAAATAGCGTCTTTGGTGTTTTGTCCCTACTGGTAGGGAATAAATCGGATCGGTTTTATCATGCAGTGGCTTTTACACCTGTGGAGTTGCTCTCAGCACCCATCGAACAGGTGGAACAAGCCATGAAGGAAAACCCAGAACTATCAATGTTGATGTTAAGGGGGCTGTCTTCCAGAATTTTGCAAACAGAAATGATGATTGAGACATTGGCTCACCGTGATATGGGATCGCGATTGGTGAGCTTTTTGTTAATTCTCTGCCGGGATTTTGGCGTTCCGGGTGCCGAGGGAATTACCATTGATTTGAAGCTGTCCCATCAGGCGATCGCGGAAGCAATTGGTTCCACTCGCGTCACTGTCACCAGATTGCTAGGAGACTTGCGGGAAAAGAAAATGATCTCTATTCACAAAAAGAAAATAACCGTCCACAACCCCGTGACGTTGAGCCAACAATTTACCTAAGTGCAAGCAACTTTGGCAATTGCACCCCGGTGTCGAAGATGGAAAACAACTCCAAGGAAGACACAAACGGCAGCAAAGTAGGAGATTGTTGACAACAATTAAATTTGAAACTCCCCGATGAGCAATCGGGGTCTAAAGTCAACGCAGGGGATTTTAAATCCCCTGCAACATAAATGGTTGTGTTATCTTAGTATGTAAAGAAAAGGATAATCAATAAGTTAACAAAATCAGTATCCCTGCGATACGCACCTTGACAACTAAATCTAGGGGAGCGAGTTGCGTGTCTAACAGCAGCGCTCATTGGCGAGTTGCTCGCCGTAGGTGACTGCCAAAAAGGGAAGCGTGCATATGCAAGTCCATAACCGGCGGGAGTTTCTCCCCCCCGCTAAAAATAAACAGGGTAGTTATATTCCTGCATTTTTTTGATAGTCGGTAGCTATGGGGACTAAGGCGCCGAAAAGTATCCGTAATAATACGAGATAAGAATGTAAGACGCTAAATAAGGCAACCCGCTGACCGCAGTTACAGCCCAAGAATCCTCCGACGGAAAGTGGGGGGAGTGTAAAAATAAAAATATATGTATACTCTCATAGTACCTCCCTTGTCTGTTGCAAGTCTCCCAAAGATAGTTTTCATTCCCGAAGTTCTTACCAAAGTAGTAGGCTGTATCAGGATAGGTAGTGGTAGCTGGAAATGACCACCGGGTACATCCTAATTGTGGCAATCTTGATTTTGGGTGGTGTGATCGCAACGGTGGGCGATCGCATTGGCACCAAGGTTGGTAAGGCTCGTCTGTCACTGTTTAAACTGCGTCCCCGGAAAACGGCTGTTTTAGTGACTGTCCTCACAGGGGGATTAATTTCGGCATCCACCTTGGCTGTCTTGTTCGCTGCTGACGAAGGCTTGCGAACAGGGGTATTTCAACTAGAAAAAATTCAAAAAGACCTGCGACGCAAACGGGATGAGTTGGAAAATACCCGGCAGCAGTTAGAAACTACCACCAGCCAGAAAACACAAGTAGAGCAGGAGTTATCCCAAGCGCGTAGCCAACAGGTAGAAGCACAAAAACGACAAGCCGAAGCACAAATATTATTACAAGAAATTAATAAATCCTTACAGACGGCGCGAGTTCAACAAGCCCAAACCCAAGCAGCACTCAAGCGCACCGCCACCCAAAAAGCCCAAGCAGAATCCCAACTAGCACTGACGCAAAACGAACTAGGGCAAATTTCCCAGCAATATCGCCAAGCTCAAGAGCAATTAAAAAGCGTTTCTGGACAAGTAACACAATTGAGGGCAGAACAACAAAAACTAATTAGTCAGGCTAATAAAGCCATTGCTCAACGCAACGCCGCAATTGTCGAACGCGACCGGATCATTGCTAGACTGGATCGAGATAAAGCAGAGCGGGAGCAAAAAATTGCTTCCCTGAACGATGAAATTCAACAGCGAGATCAAGAACTTGCTCAACGAACGGAAGTAATTGCTCAACGGGAAACTAGACTTAAAGAGCTAGAAAAACAACAGGAACAACTAGAAAAACAACAGCAAGAACTGGCAAGACAACGGGACTTTCTAGTAGAGGAAGTCGCTAAACTCGAGACTAGACTCGAACAGTTTTCTCAATCCTATCGCGACTTGCGGTTGGGTAAACTAGCCCTAATTAGAGGTCAAGTATTAGCGGCAGATGTTCTGAGAACTATTAACCCGACAACAACCCGTCAGCAAATCACTCAACTTTTAGAAACAGCAAACCGCAACGCGATCGCCCAGTTAACTGAACCAGGGAACGAAGGAGTTAATCACAGAGTCCTGAAAATCACAGATGAGCAGATTAAACAACTCCAAAGCCAAATCAATGATGGTCGAGAATACGTAGTGCGAATCTCTTCCGCTGGTAACTACGTCAGGGGAGAAAAAGAAATCTCCGTGCTAGCAGATGCAGTTCCCAATCAAGTAGTATTTACCAGAGGAGATATCGTCGCGGCAATTGCAGCAGACTCCTCCAACATGAATGAGGATCAACTACGCGAACGGATAGAACAACTGATTGAATTTTCTAAATTCCGCTCCCGTCGGGCTGGTTTTTTAGGTAACGCGATTCAAATTGGGGATAATCGCATCGAAACACTGATTCGCTTTATTGAACTACTCCAACAATATAAACAACCCGTAGAAATTAGGGCTGTAGCCGCAGAAGATACTTATACAGCAGGTCTGCTGAAAGTAGAACTGGAGGCAATCCAAAACGGACAAGTTCTCTTTCGCACTTAAAATAGTCAATAATCAAGGTCAACAGCCCAGAGTCCAAATATTGATTAATGACTAATTACTAATTACTAATGACTAACTCTTCTCCAAAGCAGCCAGTTATTTTAGGCTTCGACCCAGGACGTGACAAGTGTGGTGTCGCCATCATGGGAGTTGATCGTAAATTGTACTATCACGAAATAGTCAGCGCCACTGAGGCCATTGCCAAAATCAAGACATTACGCCAAAATTATCCGATTTCCTTACTGGTAATGGGCGACCAAACCACAGCCAAACGCTGGAAAAAAGACCTACAGCAGCAATTCAGTGAACCAATTAATATCGTTTTAGTTGATGAGCGCTACAGTACCTTAGAAGCACGCGATCGCTATTGGCAAATGTTCCCACCCAAAGGGCTAACCAAGCTACTACCACAAGGTATGCGCCAGCCACCACGACCCATAGATGACATTGTTGCCATCCTACTCATTGAAAGATACCTGAATCGTTTAACTAGTGGTAGTTCTGAGAGCTAAGAAACCAGTTACGTGGGGTGAACCAGCCCACTGGTAACTTTTCCAGACAGGAGTATTTCTCGTGCTAGAGGACTGGTTAACCCGGAAGGAGGTCGGTCTTAAAAATTATTCGCGTTGGTTATACAGTTGATGATTACTTCTTGGCTGCTAGCAATAAACCAAGGACTAGATAACAAAATTCCTAATAACAAATCTATCATCGGTGGGATTACTTGTCGTCCTGTGGTTATAAACGGAGGCTTTTACCCGTGCGTAATATTTTGCTAGATGTCCAGAGATTGCAACCGCCAGACAGCACAAGGAGTTCCCATCATGCCTTTTTATCCTATTGCTGATATTTCTCAATTTTTTTCTACCCTTGCTGAGGAGATTAAGGAAGATATAATTTCCAAACTACCTGAGAGAAAGGCATTAGCCTTGAATCGTCTGAGCGAATTACTCCCTACCACTTTTGACCTAGATTACATTAAGTATGCGATCGTGCCTGCTTTCCTGACCAGTGTCTATAAAGGAGAGCGGCTATCTCTGCCGATGATTGATGTCATCTTCACCAAACAGAACGCCCTACCCTATTACTTTTGGGGGCTGTTATATGACAACTGGGAGCCAAATCAGGAAGAGGATGGGCTTTCGGTATTTATCCAAGGTTACGCACAACGCGGCGAAGATAATCGCAGAAAAAGGATTTACGCTTCGGCTCTTACCCCCGATTTATATCGCTCTATGTATGGCGACAAGGTGGTTCAGTTTTTCGACCAGCTATTTGACACCAAGAATGCTGGTAAACCCCTGATGCGTCAGTACTTAGATAACTATTTCGACCTGTTCTGGAATTTACACGTCGGTGTCAAAGGCGATGCTATTCCGCCAGAGGTTCGGGAGATAGGGCAGAGTTTTAACACAGTCCTTGCCTATCGGGACCCTACACAGGAGATTGTTTACCAGAATTACATGAAGGTGCGATCGCTCCGCAAGTTTTTGAAAGAGTGGATTGATCAAAGAGTCGAAGATGTGGTTAGGGGAAATGTTCCAGATCCACAGAGAACTTTTGTCTACTACTGGATCAAAAATGGGGAACAGGGAGAAGATTTCCGGCGCAAAGATGTTGTTTTCGAGTGCTTCCATAATTTCGTCGCTTTGAGTCAGTGGGGCAATACTATCTACAACTTCATGTCTAAACTGAGCCATAACACAGGAGATCCTAATGTCCAAGCATGGTTTGAAAAGACGATGACAAGTGATTATGACCAAGCACAGGATTCGCCCTTTACTCCCCTCGATCAGTTTGTGATGGAGTTATTCCGCACGATTTCGCCAAACACTGGCAGCATATCTGCTGTCGAAGAAGTGCGAAAACCCGCATACGATAGATATGGCTACATTATCACCCCCCATAAGGCGACAAGTGAAGACCCTCGACACTGGGAGAACCCAGAGGAATTCGCTCCTGAGCGCTACAAAAATGCCCCCACCAGCGACCAAATTGACGAAGCCAAATCTAAACAAATCGGATTTGCCGAATGTCCCTTCCACAAACAGACATTTGAGGTGAAGGACAGCAGAAAAGCTGAGATTACCAATAGTGCATTTGGCACTGTTTACGGGATTACCGATGACAAGGAATTTCCCGTCTGTGACTATGCAGGCTATGCACCTTTTGGTTTCGGATATCGTCGCTGTCCAGGGGAACTACTCACAATTGAGGTGTTCAAGGATTTCTTCCGTCATGTGTGGAACGACAACATCGAGTTCACCAAACTAGACCTACCAGACCCAGAAAAGCTTCCTATAGGACCGACAACGGTTATTGATGACAACATTGGTTTCACAAAGTTGTCTCATGACTGACGGGGAGAAGGGGACGGGGACGGGGGGATTGATTTGTAGGAAAATATTAGGGAATTGATATTACCTTCTTATAATTCTGCCCGAATTGTAAAAGCGTAGTCCCCCCCAGGCTCCAGCTGATAGTCCCGTTGTTCCAAAAAACGCCCCAGGGGTTCTTGGATTAAAGCCCTACCTTGGGAAGGTTTGACGCACAGTTGACCCTGGCGGAAATGCCATTGAAACTGCCATTCAAAGTCACCTGCTCTCACTTCCCCTTCCAGCAAGCCTTGTTGCCAGGATTGGCGGATAATCCTGACATGGGCGGTGGTTTCTGGTAGACGACGCTTGGGACTCACAATTGCAATATGAATAACTATTAACTGTGCTAGATTTTTTAATTACCATAGCTTAAATCAAACAATAGTGTTGAGAATTTTTAGTATTTAACAGTTCTAGATACTTCCTTACCTGCTCGCTTGATGTAAGTTTACATAGTTATCGACAGCGATCGCAAACAGCGGAGTTTAAGCACTACAGTCAGCAAATTTCACAAATATCCACTCAACCGCGTGAGTCTGAATCTTAAGACATTTTTATCTGTTGCTAATACCATCTTCACAAGTTCCTCAGATTTCTAGCGTAATCTCAGGTTATTAGCACACCAGGGTATAAGCTATGGAATCGCGGAAGGTCGCTCAATTTATGAAGTTTTTGCAGGAAGACTTGGCAATTCCTGCAAGCGATATTCAGATTGCATTGCGGCATCCCGAACAAACCCCTAGTTTGTTACCTATGATTTTATGGCAATACGGATTGGTGACATTAACCCAATTAGACCTAATTTTTGACTGGTTAGAATGCTAGTGACATCCGGAGCGTCACTGACTCGGAGTACCGAGTACAGTGGGGGCTTTCAAGAATTACTTCCTGGTTTTTCCTGCTTCATTGGTCGGACCTAGACTTGCGTCCCCGGACAACGATACCTCCACAGGCAGCTTGACCGTGAGTCCCACGGTTGCAAGACCCCTTTGTTCGACCACTATAGCGGCAGCAACATCGCGGTCTGTTGTATATCCACACTTAGGTCATTATTATTCGGGGGTGCTTTCGTCATCTTCCGCCTTATATCCCGCCACTGCCAAGCGAGTACCGAATACAGTGCGGGACTTACGGCGGGCTAGTTAAATCAGTTACAAGTGACTGCTCAAACACATTTTTTGTCCAGAGTCCACACTTTAATTATTGACTCGTTGGAGATAGCAAAAACCGCAGGGAAGGATACTTATCCATCACCAGAAAGCAAAGTGTCCGAAAACACATGGACAAACATCACTTTTTCATAATTTTTCATAATTTATGTTGATTGTTTTATATGTATTTAGTTTTATTTAATACTAAAGTTTTCAATATAATTACTTATGTGACCAGTGTCCGTACAGCTTGTTCTCCTAGTCCCGTAAACACCTATGAAAATTCCAAAACGACTTGGCATTCTGACTAGTGGTGGTGATTGTCCAGGACTCAACGCAGTGATTCGAGCAGTTGTCAGCCACGCTACCCTGACCTATGACTGGCAGGTATGGGGAATTCCTTATGCTACCGTGGGGTTGCTGGAGAGAAAAGCTATTCCTCTGTCATTCCACAGTTTTGACCTGCGCGGTATTGACCCATTACTGAGTATGGGTGGCACTATTCTTGGTAGTACTAATAAAGGGGATACTTTGGAACATGCTCAGGAGATTTTAGCTAGTTACAAGTCACTAGAACTAGATGCGCTGATTGGTATTGGTGGAGACGGAAGTCTAGCAATTCTTAACCAATTGGCAACAAAGGGCAACTGGCAGTTTATCGGTATCCCCAAAACCATCGATAATGATGTCGCACTCACAGAACGAGTTGTCGGCTTTGATACTGCTGTTAATACCATCGTTGATGCCCTTAACCGTCTGACATTTACAGCAGCAAGTCACGACCGGGTGATGATTGTCGAAGTCATGGGACGTACTGCTGGACACTTGGCACTCCATGCTGGGATTGCTGGTGGGGCAGATGTGATTTTAATACCCGAAATTCCCTACTCTATTCAGGATATCTGCGACCATTTAGTCGAACTACGCAAACGCTGGGGACGCAGATTTGCCATTGTTATGGTGGCAGAAGGTGCTCCTCCAGTACCTGAAGATTTAGTAGGTTATAGTTGCCCCCGTTCTTCCTTGAATGGCTCTGGGACTGCTGCTATCTCTCCTCCTGATTGTGGCATGGGTAAGTACATTGCCGATGGCATGGCACGTTGTAATAACTATAACATCGACGCCCGCGTTTCCGTATTGGGTCACATTCAACGGGGTGGCATTCCTAGCGCTGGCGATCGCTTGATTGCTACAGTCTTTGGTAAAGCCGCCGTCGATTTAGTGGCTGGTGGTGAAACTGGAAAAATGGTAGCTTGGCAGCAAGGACAAGTGGTGGGTGTGCCTTTAGAAGAAGTCATCTCTCGCAGCCCCTTACTTGTAGATCCCAATAGCTATTTGGTTGCAACTGCTGAGGCTATGGGTATTTATGTGGGCAAGAATTCCCCAGCCCTAGTAGTGCCAGCACAAGTTTAAAACTCAGGGATTGGGACTTTGATTTACTTGCTGGGAAATCCACTGCAAGTACGGTTCAGAACCAGCGAGAATAGGGAGAGCGATGATTTCTGGGACTTCATAGGAGTGCAATTCGCGAATTTTTGCTTCTAAAGTGGAAAATTGCTGTAAATCGGTTTTAATCAGCAACTGCCATTCTTGCTCTTTCTGTAGTTCCCCTTGCCAAGTGTAAATCGAATTTATCGGAAATATACTCACACAAGCAGCTTGTTTAGCCTCCACAAGGGCAGAGGCAATATTTTCCGCCTCTTGTTGAGAACCTGCCGTGATAAAAACTACACCATAGTTCTTAGTCATGAGTCATGAGTCATGAGTCATTAATCATTAGTCGGTCGGGTCGGGTTTGAGTTGACACTAGCCCTAATATTAGTCATTAGTCCAGAGTCAAGGGGCAAAAGTCAAGAGTCAATCAATTACAACTTAGGAATTATCCAGGGTCTAAGCGGGAGCGTCAAAAAAATTGAAATTTAATTGGTGTTGTATGTAGTGAGGTAGGATAGCACCTGTCAATCTAGCTTCGTTGATGTTGGCTCCCTGGAAGTTAGCCTCAGTCAGATCAGCGTCCCTTAAGTCGGCTTTACTTAAGTCTGCCCATTGTAAATTTGCTTGTGCTAACAAAGCTCCTTGGAGATTCACCCCAGTTAAATCGGCACCCCTCAAGTTTGCACCCCTCAAATTTGCACCACAGAGGTTTGCAGTGGTGAGGTTTGCTCCTTGCAAGTCAGCACCGTTCAGTTTAGCTTCGTTGAGATTAACTTGGCTGAGGTCGGCTCCACTCAAGTTTACATTCTGCAAGTAACTATTTTTGAGATTGCCATGACTTAAAAATGCGCCATACAGTTCTGCGCTAATGAGTCTAGCTCCAACCATATTTGCCCATTTGAGATTAGCTCCACTGAGGTTAGCTCCCCGGAGGTTAATTCTTTGTAACTTAGCGCCACATAAATTAGCACATCGCAGGTTAGCTCCTCGGAGGTTAGCTCCTTGAAGAATTGCACCGCTTAGTTTTGCTCCTGGCAATTTTGAGTGGACTAAAAAAGCTCCTGTGAGGTTTGCTTTGGTCAAATCAGCTTCTACCAATAAACCATCGCTCAGTTTGACAAAGCTTAGATTTGCCCTTTGCAGTGAAGCTCTGCTCAAGTTAGATTTGGTTAAGAAGGCTCGGCTCAGATTAGCACCTACCAGGTTAGTTTCTCTAAAATCCACTTGGATTAAGGTAGCTTTTCTCAGGTCAGCACCATTCAAATCAACCCCAAGAAAGCTTCTCCTACCTATTTCATACAGATTGAGCAGGTAACTAACTTCCATAGCATCATGGCGACCTTTAATAATAGTTCTCTGGGAAAAAATTGACTTCATCAATATCTGAAGCCATTCACGATTTTTATTGTAATTAAAACCGAAAATTCTTTAGTCTGTCGGTAAAGTTTCTTCGTAATTTTGAAATAGAAATATAGCGATAAATATAAACACTAAAAGTAAAAAATATTAATTTTTATCATAATTATTAATATTTTCTGTAGTATACAAGATTCTGAATGTTATTTTGTTTGTCGATTGCTAGAAAATTAACTAGTTAATTTGAACAATTCATAATTTTTGTAAATTTATTTGTACAGGGGAACAAGGAATAAAAAAATGTCCTAATAATTGTGGCGACTGCTATAACTCGTAAAGCCGTAAAACTTAATGGCAAATGAAAAACCTCACTCCTTTATCCTCTGGAATGGGGAAATGGAGCGAGGTTTTTCGGAAACAATACTGTCAGCAGCAGCGGCTATAGTAAAGTTAAACCGTTGATAAGGAATAGACTTGACCGTCAATTAACAGGCGAGTAATTCCTTTGGCTTGGAGATGGTAGCGAGCCTTGTGCAGCATTTTGCTGTCCGGAATTTTAATGACGCGATCGCGCTTGGTGGAGAAGCGTTTTGCCACACGGTGGTTATCAAAGACTGGCAGAGTTCTTTGCTGGATTTCCACGCTAGGAATTTGACCCAAATCAGCAAAATCTCTCAAAGGTCGGGTAATTAATTCCGCAGCCCTGTCAATTACCAAATAGCAAGTTTTCGGCAAATGAGCGGCTGACAGAGGTAAGACTTGTACCAAAGTTTCCGGGTTTATTCGTCGTCTAACTAAGGGTCTTTGCTCTTCCTCGTCTTCATCATCATCGAAATCTTCGTCGTCTTCTAAGTCCGCTTCGTCTTCCTCGTCTAACAAATCTTCCCCCAGCATTTCAGCAAGTGCCGCAGCTCCTGCATTGACATCATCATCTAAGGAGCGGTCGCTAGCAGTGACAGGTGTTGGTGTTAGGTCTAAAAGTTCGAGCTGATGTGGTTCGTCTTTTGTGAACTGATCGGCAGCGCTGGAGCGTTTCCGTACTCTTCTACTACTAGGGATGGTAGGGACTTCCTCCAGGGGATTTCTGGTTGGCTTAGACCGTGCTGCTATGACTGGCTGTTTTGGCTCTATTACTGGGACTTGTGAGGGGCTAAGCGGTTGCACAATCCGTGGCTGAGGCCTCTGTGTGTTTTCCCCCCTCCCCTCCCTATTAGCGCCACCAGGAGTACGAGCAGCACGTTTTAAAGACACGAGATATTCGTACTCATCTTCCGGTAAAGTACTCTTGAGCAAACGGCTAATGGTCGAGTTACTTACACCATAGCGGTCAGCCAAGGTTGAGGTTGTTTCGCCAGTTTCTCGATATAACTTGAGAATAAGTTGTTTGTCAGGATCAGTTAGTTTTCTCACGGTTAGTTAACACTACAAATTTTTCCTATGCTCTTTTGCGTCCACCAGCGCGGCGAGAACGGCTTAATGATGTGCCATACTCCAGAGCAGCACCAATGCCAAACAACACCCCGCTAAAGATCCAAAATACTTCTAGTATCTCTCCACTTTGATAGTTAGGGATGGCAGATGCGGCATATTTAAACCACATATCTGCAATGTAGAGCGAAAAGGCAGCGGTGGCAATAATCCGCCACGATTGGGAAACTCTTCCTCCCCAAAAGGCGAGCAGTAGGGTAGTGGCAATCACCAGCAATGCTAGGTCGCTACCCACGTAAAACCAATTCAAAATTGGTGCGATCGCCCCCGCAAAACCGGTCAATTGCTCTTCACCCGCTGCAGTTGGTTGATTAGAAATTAGCCATACCAATAAAAGTCCGACCACTGCGATGACTGCTACAATCCCCCACTGCCATTTTTCCAGATTTAGTCGCCGAGAAACAACTGCCAAAATCATGCCCCAGATCAGAAACACATAAGTCAACACAAAGAATATATCTGCTGGGGACACAATTGGTTCTGCTCGCAAAACTATTTCCCAGTAGCCAAAAATTATGCCTCCGAGAAAATAGGAGAACATACCTAAGCCAATACCCAACCAAACATTGCGACCGCTGACAATTTGGGGACTGCGCCAATTTCTAAAGCATAAAATCGCTGCTCCCAGGTAAGCCACGGCTTCAAAGATATTGGTACCCATCACGTACCAGTCAGCTCGTTTTTCTATCCCATCTGGGCCTTGAATTTTGGCGCTGAACAGCAGAAAGTACATCAGCGCTGCCGCCGCCCAAAAAATCCCTGCCAAGACGATATTCCTGGTAGTTAACAGGGATTTAGGAGTGGATGACTTGTTGGAAGGGTTGTTCATAAGACTTGACGCTCAAGGGAAATGCACCTGGGAGTGTCTTGACTAAAGTGAAGAAGTTTGATACTTTTGCTTAGAAAAATCTGCCATTGGATGGCAAGTTAAAAAAGCAGGTGTAGCATTTTCTATGCTAATGCCACAGCTTACTCAGTGGAGATTGATTTAGCCATTCTACAAATTGCGATCGCTCGACCTCGGACATATCTTGTAAGATATCAATCACTTGATGGGCAAAGTTGGCATGGCCAAAATATGCCTTACCTAGGCGGTGTAACTCTTGCAGGAAGGTGATTATGTGATGTTCTTCCCAATCGGGAAGCTTGGGGGCATTTAGTGGTTCCATAGTCAGCAAGTAATTAACTGCTTCTGGTGATTCTGCTTGGGGAAAATGCCACTGCTCAAACACTTCGGTAATGTCTTTTTGAAATAATCCTGCTTGTCGGGCGCCCAGAAGGTCTTCAATATCGACATAAACGGCTTGCAGCAGCAAAATACAAGCCATTGTCAAAATCCCAATTTTGCTCTCCTCTGGAACCTCTCCCGCAATCTGGTCGAGGCGGATTTTCCCCCATATGCTGTAGCGTTCTGGTTCCTCCAGCAAGACGCAGGCTTTACCGCGTTTGTCGGTTAATTCTCTCCAGAAGGCTTTTGCCTCTTCCTCTTGACTGGCTTTGAAAATACTAATCAAGCGAAAGGTTTGCCCCTGATAATGGAGAATCGGCACCTGCTGGTCCCGCTTTGGGTGCTGAATGCTAGATATTTCAACATCCTGCCGCTTAAGAATGAACATGGCACTGGCAAATGACTCCTGACAGGGGCATCTTGAAGGAGCGAAGCTCAATCGCCCGCTCACATTACACAAAACAATGAGAATGGGGTTTACCTCACGCAAAAGGCGAGGTACTTATTTGCTAGCATTCCCCAAGTAGGCTAGCAAAGGCTCACGCCTGCAACAAACTGCAAAAACAATATACTAACTGATACCCCATCCGATTGGTTTTTAGTGTACATTGGCAGCCCAGCACTTGCAGCCTAGCTATAAAAGTGTAAAACGTGTTATGGTTTATTGTCTGTTTCTGTTAAGTACAGATATAATATATTATTGATTCTGCTCTTTAGTTAGTAGCTCTGGTATGGGCGCGTAGCTCAGCGGATAGAGCAATTGCCTTCTAAGCAATCGGTCGCAGGTTCGATCCCTGCCGCGCTCGTTTTTAGTCCATCACCAAGGGCAGAAGTATACACTATAACCGTGTATATATTGCTGGAACCACCGTGAAATTTCCTGATTTGTGGACAGGGGCAAAATCACTTGTTGCTAAATCTACTCACCCCAATATTAACTCCCAGCCAAGTTGGTACGTAGCATATGGCACAGTTAATTCCCTCACAGAGAATCTGGTATGGCAAGATGAGCATTTCGCGATTATTTCTTCACTAGCAGCCGAACAATTAGCACTTTCTGCCACAGAGCAATTTGTTGTTGTTGGCGATGTCTGGCTAAGTAACAGAGAACAATTACTACAAAAATTGGGAGTAGAACCACGTAGTTTTTTGGGGAATAATTCTCAAATAGTAGCGCAACTTTGGGAGCAATCGGGTGATGAATCTCTATCGCTAATGGTGGGGATGTTTGCTTTCGTAATTTGGGATAGAAAACAACAACTATTGCACTTGGTACGCGATCGCGTGGGTGCGCGTACCCTCTACTACACTACCACTGGCGCTACTCGTTGGGTAGCCCCACAACTGCGAACCCTTGCACCCTATCGGTCAAGGGATTTAGATTTAGTCGCATTACGGGATTATCTTTGTTGTGCGTTTGTCCCTGGAGAACGAACCCTGTGGCAAAACCTGCGGGAAGTTCGTCCGGGAACGATTCTCCAATTACCTGATGAGCGTATCAGCACTTACTGGCAGTTACAAGAGCAAATTACTGCCACCGAACAGCCTTTAATATGGCACGGTGAACAGTTGCGTTCTCTCCTCGACCAAGTTGTACAAGAATATTTACCAAAAAACGCAGCGGTTGGTGTTTTCCTATCAGGGGGTTTAGACTCTAGCAGCATCACCGCTTTGACAGCAAAATTCCATAATGCACCCGTTCACACCTACTCTATTCATTTTGGGGCTGAATGTGCCAATGAATTAGAATTTTCCAGCCTCGTAGCTCAACATTGTCAGACCCAACACCATATTTTAGAAATTACCTTTCAAGAGATGTGGGAACGCTTACCAGAGACAATGGCTTATCTGGATGACCCCATCGGGGACCCATTGACAGTACCAAACTTGTTAATAGCAAGATTAGCAAGAGAGAGTGTGCAGGTTGTACTTAATGGTGAAGGTGGAGACCCTTGCTTTGGCGGTCCCAAGAATCAGCCAATGCTAATTAATAGTTTATATGGTGCTGTTAACAATCAAGACCCACTGCAAGCTTATTTAATTTCTTTTTACAAATGTGCAACCGACTTACCAAAACTTTTTAAACCAGAGATTTGGACAGCGGTACAAACAGCACCCTCTGTATTTTCTGCTGATTTAAATTCCTCAGCTAGTTATCTAAATCGGTTGATGGCATTAAATATTAAATTTAAGGGAGCCGACCAAATTTTGACTAAGGTAAATAACCTCACTCAAGCGGCTGATGTACATGGACTTTCCCCACTTTTCGACCAGCGAGTAGTTGATTTGAGTATGCAAATACCACCAGAATATAAGCTGTCGGGAGTTGAAGAAAAAGCCGTCCTCAAACAAGCTGTTGCAGATATTTTACCAGAGACTATTATTAATCGTCCTAAAAGTGGAATGATGGTGCCAGTGCAACTGGGATTTAAGAAATATTGGCAGCGAAAAGCTAGAGGGTTATTGCTAAATCGTCAAGCTGCGATCGCACCCTACCTCAACCAGTCAATCATCCGCAACTGGTTAGATTATAAAGAGGATACTTGGAGTCGTTATGGCATTAAGCTGTGGTTGTTGGTGAGCTTAGAAATATGGTTACAAGTGAATCAATCAAGAGATATTTAACCAAAACTTTCAACAGCATAAATATCACTTCCAGTGTCCCCGATTAAAATTAAATTGCTCTCATCACTTTCTAAAGTGAGCGTGCTAACCATACCTCTTTGCACAATTTGCAGTAGTTTTTGGGGAGAAAAAGACTCCAATTCTACAAAATTACCATTGTCCAACCATTGCAATTCTTCTGTTGATAAATTCTGGCGGACATCTACAGGTAATTGTTTAGCTGCTACTGCTGAATTAGAGTCAGATTGAATGAACATTCCTCGCTTATTAGCCATAATTTGGCGTGGTAATAGTCCTACATCAATAATTGTGATATTGCTACCAGCAAACCAATTATCATTGCTGCGAAGATGATGAGTTAACCTAATTCCTTGAGGGCTACAATCGTGTAATGCATAAACTTTTAAATCAGAATTTCGCCGCACCATTTGCATGGTAGTTGCAAAAATGTTTTGGGGATAGCCAGTAATGCTCAAAATTGCACAGTTATTTTCAAAGTGGAAATTATTAGCAATTAAAAATTGAGCGATCGCCGCACTATCACAAACTACTAAACGGTCAAAACTGTATGCCGTAACATCAGGATTAACAGTAGTATGTGTATTTTCCTGACGTGGAGATGGCAGGATTTTTTGAATTAAACCGTTAATTTGTTGCCAGCGAGTTATCCAATCTTGTAACTGGTTTTGTTGAAATAAAAATTCTTGTGCTATTCCTATTTTACCTAACTGTCGTTTTCCTAAATAGAGCGACAGCATTCCAATAATTACACTAATAGCAAAAATTGTGAATGATTCATATACAAATAGACCTGCAAGAATGCCAACAATTAGAATAAAAGCACCTAGTATTTGTAAATATCTAGCATTAGACCGCCTAGCTTTATCATTCAATTGGCTAGACTTACTATTACTATATATAATCAAAATGTAAATTAAATTAATTAGTAATATGACATAGGGAAAAGCATTTATTTTTAAGATTCCTGATATGATGCTTACCAAAAATAATGATACCCACATATTTATAATAATATAAGTGAATACTCCAGAAATAACTGTAATTGCTGACCTTGATTTGAGACGATTATCTAAAAAGTAAGCAAGCTGTTTTGGTGTAAAAAACAAAGTATTATTAACAGAAATATCAGAGATTACTTTAGCAAACATTGGGTCAGTAATTTTTACCTTACCCATACTTGTAGGTTCAAAGGCAAACCGATGCTGACATTTTGTACACCGGCCTTGATTAGCGGTTCTATCTTTTAGTTTATTATCAGTTCCACATTGAATACATTTCATAAGTCCCTCCTAGTTGTGAGTTGTTAATGAGTTTCCCGCTATAGGAATCCGTGCAGGATTCGTGAAAATCTTTATTGTCTCTTTCTCTGTGTTCTCTGTTTCCCTAGGGTTTAAACCCCAGGCTATGTGGTTCATTTGTAAATCATCTATTTCACCAATGATTTAAGAATGCTATATTTGCAGCAAATATTTTTTAATTAAACACCTGATTTTGCAGCAAAATACTGTAATCTTCCCGCTTACGAATTAGACGATGTGTGGCATTTTCTAGCAAGACTTCCGCTGGACGCGGACGATGTAAAAAATGGGATGACATCGCATAACCATAAGCACCAACATCTAAAATAGCGAGAATATCACTAATTTCTAGGGCTGGTAATTGACAATTCTTCCCTAGAAAATCGCGGGAATAAGTAGTATTACCACAGACATTAGTTGTGTAAACTTTTGATTGTGAATTATGATTTTTCAGAGCGACAATTTCTCGATAACCGCCATGAACAGAGGGAACAGAAAGATTAGCAACTGTAGTATCAACGCCAACAATCTGTTTTTCTCCCTGCCATTTCACGGAAACAACCTGCGCTAACAGAGTCGCACATCCAGCAATAGCAGCCCTTCCTGGTTCAATTACTAAGTCAATTTCCCTTCCTAAACGACGAATTCCCTTTGTTATCTCTACTCCAAACTCTTCCCAGTCAAACGCTGCTCCACCGTGACGATAGGGGTAGCCGAATCCCCCACCAAAATCTAAATATTCCCAATCTGGTAATCGTTGTCCGAGGGAGAGAATAGTATCAATCACCTGAGTAAAGGCTGTGGTAGCATTGGTGCCTGTACCCCGGTAAAAATGCAACCCGCTTAGCTTGAGTCCGGTTTGATGGGTGATGTTAACTGCAGTGCTTAATTCTTCTGGTTGTACACCGATACGGCTGTCACCTGTAATTTCTGGGATGTTGAGACGTAATCCGAGACGAGGTATTGCAACAGACGCCATATGTTGCATCTGTTGATAAATTTCGCAACATAACTGCAATTGAGCAAGGCTGTCTAAATTGAGGGTTTTCACTCCCCAATTAAGAACTTCTCTCATCTCTATATAGTTCAAGTTACTGCCACTATACACAATATTGCTGGGGCTGAAACCTGCTTCTAGTCCCAGGTAAATGTCTCCGGGAGTATTAGCGTGTAGTCCCCACCCCATAGAGCGAAAAATTTGCAATAGTGCAATGTTACTGTTAGTCACACTTGCAAAGCGAAATTGGGTGTGTTGGTAGGGGATGGCTTGGGTGATGCGTTGTATGGTGTGGCGGAGTTGTTCTCCTTGGTAGACGTAGAGGGGAGAACCGTAGGTAGTTAGTAATTCTTGAGCAAGTTCCAGGTCAAAGGGGGGAGTGGGGGAGTCTGAGATTAACGGTTTACTATTCACGTCCATTACTATTCACGTCCATTACTATTCACATCCGTTACTATTCACATCCATTAAGTAAGTCGGCGTAAAAAATTCAAGGTTTGTAGTAAGCGCTTACTACAAGCGAACGAGAGAGATTTACTTTTCTTTACACAGTTCGGTTTATTTGCGCCGACTTACTTATTATTCACGTCCGTTACTATTCACTCTTTCCTAGTCTTGCCATCGTTTGTAACTCCTTGCTAACCAACGAGGTAACAAAAACGGATGATTACAGGAATATTTACCAGAATTTTTACCTAAAACTTCCCTGCACCATAGCTGCCAGATGATGAGTAGCCAAAGAATCTCACCAATACGGCGACCAACGATACCTGCTCCCAATTCGCCAAAGACAATTTGCGCTGCTAAGTCAGGTTTTATCAGGTTTTCAGACTGTAATATCCCTGGATTTAGCCAGTCACCCAACTTGTACCAAAAATTATTTAAGCACCAGGAGGTTAAGGGAACTCCCATACCCCGTTTTTGTCGCCAGACAATTTCGGTAGGTAGCAAATTTTCTACGGCTTTCTTAAGGATGTATTTCTCAGTCGCACCCTGCAAGCAGAGTTCTCCAGATAAACCGAATGTCCACTCAGCTAGCGCTAGGTCACAGAAGAGCGATCGCACCTTCACACCATGAGCAAGTCCGATATTTGTAGCGCGGGGATGAATATTCTGCGCTCCTTTCAACATCAAGGTGGCACGTCGCAGGCGGTGTAAAATTGAGGTGGAAAAAGTTGGGTCAAGTGCCTCTAGCAACCAGTCTTGGGGCTGGATATTCTGGATCTGGGTGTACACTTCTGGTTGAAAGACTTGCGCTTCATACCCCCAAAGCCGGTGAAAGGTACGGAGATAATGTTGGATAAATGTTTCTTGTCCAGCGGGATGCTCTGTTTGGTAAACACCGGCGGCTATTAAAGGTTTATTTGTCCAACCAGCAAATAACTGGTCGCCACCTTCACCATTAAAAATTACCTGAGTTTCTTGACTAGCTGCTTGAGTCAGGAGGTACAGCGGAACAGTTACCCCATCCCCAAAGGGCAAATCCAGTGCTTGTACGGTAGGAATTAAGGCTTTTTGGATACGACGAGGTGAGGCTTCCACTTTGACTAAAGGAATTCCCAAATACTCAGCAACCTTTTCAGCGTAGGGATATTCTGGAATTCCATTTTCCCCAAAATCTAAGGTATAAGCACGCACCTTTACCCCAGCTTGCACTAGCAAAGCTGCGACAACCGAAGAATCCAGTCCACCAGAGAGCAAAACCCCGACAGGTTCATCTTTTAAGTCAGCAATTTGGCGTCCAATAGCCTCTTGAAGCAGGGTTTGCAGTTGGGTAATGGCGGCTGGTTCATCTTTTAACTGTTCGCTGGCTTGACGCCACTCCAGTAACCTTTGGGATGTGGCTGTTGGTAGAATGACTGAATCGCTCTCAACCTCCCAAATCATCTCAGTCCCAGCCGGAACTGCAAACACTTGATTAACAGGAGTGAGGGGAGTCGGGACGTAGGAAAAACAGCTATAGCCGTAAAAGCCAGGAATATTAATCTGGGGATGGGGAATAATTGGCAGGAGCAGTTGCAATCTGGATGCAAACCATATCACTTGTCCTTGTTGCATCCAGTACAAAGGTGCCCGTCCAAAAGGCTCCCGTCCTAAAATTAAACTGTTATTTGAGGGTACCTTCACCCAAGCGTCAGGTGAAGTGAATAGTCCGGAAGCTGAGATAGCCGCAATCTGGTTTGGGTGACTTGTCTGAAAATGGATGAACTGACCGCTTGACTCCCCAATGTAAGCTACATTCCAGATAGGGTAAATTTGCATCGACTCCAGACACGTTTCCTGAGACTTCTGGAGACTGCTGTGCAACTTTTCTTCCAGTTCTGCTCGACCACCATAACCCCAATAACCCAAAAATTGCTCAG
>JAYKJH010000047.1:0-13970 GCA_035285345.1 Nostocaceae cyanobacterium
AACGTCTAGATTGTATCGCTACAAAAACTCTGCTGCACTGATATTAATCTCAATTCAGAATGTTAAATCAATCTACAAGATTAATCTGACTTTAAAATCGGGTAAAATCGGCGGTTAGTGCTTGATAAACTGGAGTAGATGCTGATTTTGGAGAGTTTGTAGTGCCCTGTTCACAGTTATTAGCCACGGCTACTGTGTGCTATAACCGCAACTGATGGTGCAAGTCTATCAAACAAAAGAAACCTAGATGCAGTATTTTAACTATTTTTCTGCATTCTGACTTCTATCCTCCGACTCATTTCTATCTTTTAGTTGATGAAGCAGTGGTTTAGGGTCAACTATCTTTAACAAAGACACTAAAGCACTCTTTTACCCCACAATTGGCGGGTAGTCTGGTATCAAACAAAACCCAGGACAGAGGTTCGAGGTTTTACTTACTTAGATTACAATTGTCCACTGTGGAAATCATGGAAAAGCAAATGGGAGAACCTGAATATATGGAAACTCAATCCTCAGAAACAACAGTGACAGAAATCAACACCCAATCTGGAACGATAACAAAAGTATCCCCAGCTAACGATACCCAGCAAGAGTGGCAGAAGTATGGTGAGCAAGTTTCTGGATTCTTAGCGGAGTTACCAGGCTACCTAGGAACCGTGTTTAATACCTACAAGAAGCCCCTGATTACCATCGGTATCTTTTTGGGAGCCATTGTTGCTGTTAAGGTGGTTTTGGCAGTATTGGATGCTCTCAATGACATTCCTCTGCTAGAACCTCTGTTTGAGTTGATTGGAATTGCTTACTCTACCTGGTTTGTTTATCGCTATCTACTCAAGGCTTCTACCAGACAAGAGTTGTTTGGTGAAATTGAGTCCCTCAAATCTCAAACCATTGGTAAAGCACTCAGCGATTCTTAAGCCATTATTTGGCTGACACATGGTGTTCTGTGGTTGCTAGAACATGCTTAAGTTGTAGGGGCACAACAGTGTTGTACCCCTACAATTTTGGACAAGAAAAGAGGTTAAGTTTTATTGTCGTGGCTTGACAATACTGGATGATTGTATTGGTTGTACTCTTCCCGCTTTAACTAAAGCTTGATAAACAATTGCGGCTGCCTCAGCACGGGTAATATTGCGGTTGGGGTTAAGAACATCCGGGTTCGGATAATTGACCACTATACCGTTCTGGGTCGCTGCAGCTATTTTGTCAAGAGCGTATTTCGGAATGTTCTTACCGTCTTTGTATATCCCTAAAACCTGATTGGTCGGTGCAGTTGGTTGCAAATTCAACCCACTAGTAAGAGCAACTAGTGCTTGGACTCTAGGAATTCTTTGCTGTGGCTGGAATATCTGTCCAGGATAGCCCCGGAGGAAACCGATTTTCGTAGCTCTGTCAATCGCCGGATTAGCCCAGAAATTGGGTTTTAAATCTTTATACTCTACTGCTTTATCACCAGACTGATTATCAAAAGCTTTTTGCAGCAAGGCCGCAAATTCAGCACGGGTGACAGGTTGGTTGGGGCGGAAATTATTACCTTCAAAGCCTTGAATCACACCACGAGCAGAGAGGGCATCAATAAACGGACTTGCCCAAAATCCATTAGGGACATCAACAAATTTCAATGGTTGCCGCGTAGTTGCTAATGGTGGTAGAGGAACCACACCAGTAGGAGCAGTTTGCTGTGTAGGAGTAGGAGTAGGAGTAGGAGATACAACAGGGGTGGGAGAAGGTGATGCGGTCGGCTGCGCTACTGGTGGTGTGGTAACAGCATTGGGAGACGCGGGAAAACCGGGTGTGGCGGTTGTAGTTGGAACTGGGGCTACCGGAACGAGATTGGTAGCACCCGGTGTCTGAGGTGCCGGTGCAATTACTGGAGGTGCTGTTACCCTAGGAGGTGCAGGAACAACCACCACTGGAGTTGCAGCGACACCGGGAGTTACAGTTGCTTGTGGTGTCGGGACTACACCGGGAGTTACAGTTGCTTGTGGAGTTGCTTCCACACCTGTAGCTGGGGCTGGAGAAGCACCAACAGTGGCATTCCCATCGGCGTTAGGTAGGAATGTAGGAGCAGGAGTGGCAGACCACGGGTTGCTGAAGTCAAACCCTTGAGGTTTTTTTCCCAGTATCCAGAACAAAAGAGAGCCAATAAACCCAAAGGCAACCAAAATGGCAATGAACTCGTCAAATCCCAGAGGGGATCTGCGAGACCTTGGATCGGTTGGAGGCGTGTTTGTCATTGTAACTGACTCTGGTAGCAATGATTAAAGATTTAAACAAATTAAGCCATGCTTGAGGGTGTTGCGCTACTCCTTTTTAGATAAGTTTTCACAACATCGGGAATGGGTGATGGCTAATTGCTAATTTATTTCTCCCCAGTCCCTACAGCACTCGCAGTAAACTGGGGATGCTATCAATGGCTTCCAGGCTACGAATTTCTTCTAAGGCTTGTCGCATCTGACCTTCGGTGACATCGTGGGTGACAACCACAATTTCAGCGAGTTCTCCATGAAAGCCGGTTTGGACTATTGACTCTAAGCTCACTCCATGATTACCAAAACAAGTACCCAATTTCCCAATCACACCTGGTTGGTCTTTGGTGAGGAAGCGGGCGTAAAATCGTGTTACTAAGTTTGTTATGGGTGCAATTTGGCAATAGTGCTGGTGGGAACAAGCTAAAGTTGGATTGAGAGTTGCCGTACTAGAGTTAAGGACAGCAACCAAGTTAATCATATCTGAGGTGACAGCACTAGCAGTTGCTCCAGCACCCGCACCCGGACCAAAGAACATTACCTGTCCAAGGGGTTCACCTTCAACGAGAATGGCGTTATAAACGCCGTTAATGCTGGATAGGGGGTGTGTTTTGGGTACTAGGGTAGGGTTGACTCGTACCGATAGCTGTTCGCCAAGAGAGGAGACTCGCTGAGCTATAGCTAGCAATTTAATTACAAAGCCTAATTTCTCAGCGTAGGCTATATCCGTCTTACTAATTTGGCGAATACCTTCACAATAGACTTCTTGGAGATTGATGCGTCCACCGAAGGCTAAGGAGGCAAGAATGGCAATTTTATCAGCCGCGTCCAATCCATCAACATCAGCGGTGGGATCAGCTTCAGCATAACCCAGCCGCTGGGCGTCAGCAAGGACATCACTGAAGTTGCTACCTTCCTGCTGCATCCGGGTGAGGATGTAGTTGGTCGTACCGTTAACGATACCAGTAACGGCGTTAATCCGGTTGACCCCCAAAGACTGCTTGAGGGGTTGAATTACGGGAATACCACCCCCCACAGCCGCTTCTAGCATCACATATACCCCAGCCGCGTTAGCAGCGGTGAAGATTTCATCCCCAAAGCGGGAAATGACCGCTTTGTTGGCGGTGACAACGTGTTTTCCGTGGTTGATAGCTTGGAGGATGAGCGATCGCGCTGGTTCCAGTCCACCTATAAGTTCCACCACAATATCGACATTGGGGTCGGTGACTATCGATTCTAAATCTGTGATCAACAAATTTTCTGGCAGTTTTACTGTACGCGGTTTGGTGAGCGATCGCACTCCCACGCGATAGATTTCTAATTCTTTGAGTAGCGGGTGCCGTCCAGATGTATCTTGCAATATCTCTACTGTACCCGTCCCTACCGTGCCTAATCCCAGTATTCCGACTTTAAAACCCACGAGTCTTCCACCGATTTTAGATTTCAGATTTTAGATTTTGGATTCTGCTGCCTAGCAGTTTAATGTTTTTCATCCAACAATACACAAAAACAATTGTAGGGGCGTATGGACATACACCCCTAACCAAAGCCGATCAATATTGTATTTTCTTGTAACACTAGAGTCAGCGATACCCAAACTAGAATCAATCGTCATTAGCCATTTATCTGATATAAGAATGACTAATGACTAATAACTACTTAGTAGGTTTCTACGTGCCAGCGACCGGCTCTCTTGAGGTCTTTTTGGTAGTCGCTCCAAGTTACGCCTTGTTTGGCAGCTGCACCTGTGAGGGCTTCGTCGATACCGCCTTCCATGCCCTTCAATCCGCAGATGTAGGTGTGGGTGTTTTCTTTTTGAATCAGTTCCCACAACTCGTCCGCATGTTCTGCCACCCGGTGTTGAATGTACATTCTACCACCTTCGGCGTTTTTCTGTTCCCGGCTGATAGCATAGGTCAGGCGGAAGTTATCAGGGTACTTCTGTTGGATTTCTTCGAGTTCCTCTTTGTAGAGGATGTTCGGACTGGTGGGGATACCAAAAATTAGCCAAGCAAAGCCTTTGAATTCGTAGTCTGTGTTAACAGCCTTTTCTGCATCCTTGAACATCCGCCAAAGATAAGTGCGGAAAGGAGCAATACCCGTTCCTGTTGCCATCATAATGATGTTGGCATTGGGGTCATCGGGCAACAACATTTCTTTCCCTACAGGTCCGGTGATTTTGACATCATCACCAGGGTTGAGGTTACACAGATAGGTAGAGCAAACCCCGTAGACGGTTTCGCCCGTTTCTGGGTGCTTGTATTCTAACTGACGGACGCACAGGGATATAGTCTTATCATCCACATCATCACCGTGGCGGGTAGAGGCGATGGAGTAGAGTCTAAGTTTTTCTGGCTTACCGTTCTTGTCTACTCCTGGGGGGATAATGCCGATACTTTGACCTTCTACGTATTTAAGATCGCCTTGGGAAAGGTCGAACTTAATGTGCTGAACAATACCAATACCGTTTTCTCCCACTAGGGGTTCATTAGATAGGCATTTCCCAACATAGGGAGAATTAGGGCGGTAAATGTTTACAGGCACATCAGCGTGTTCTTTTTTCGCCTTCGCTTGAGTCATGGACTTGCCTTGTTTTTCTTTTTTGGTGGGCTGTTTTTCTGATGAAGCAAAGCCCTGCGGTTTCTTTTTCTCAGATACCGTAGCGTTGTCATTTACTTCATCACTAGTTGCAGTCTCAGATGTGACGTTACCATTGACTTCATTGTCAGCAGACGACCCTGCCGCCACTGTAGCAATTGCCGTTGGAGAATTGTTGGTTGTCCCTGGCTGGAATTCGCTCAGAGGTTGGATGCTAACAATTTTGCCGCCTAGGCGAGTGATGCGACGCATTTCTTGATTCATGCGCTCATAGGGCACCCGAATATATACGCTACCACTGTTACGAATGGGGTATTCAAGTTGGTCAGTGTTGCCGTTCTGACGCAAACCCACAACCTCGTAAACGAATATACGGCTGCCTAGATTGCTATTAGCAGCACCTTGTTCGGCGCTCTGATTGTACATTGCTTCTACCACTCCGAAACTTAACTTAAATTTTTGGCTGAAAAAAAAGCTGTTCCCAGCACAATGAGTTTACCGGATATCGGTGAACAAACCCTGTGCTTCAGAAGCAGCATTCGTAGCCAATAGATTGCTACGTCCACTCGCCAACATAGGGGGCAGGCATGGAAAATCACACCTGATTTCCTATAACCCTATCAAGGGAATTGACTTGGAGAATGTTAATAATGAGTCAATTTAATTTTTTTTTTCTAAATGTGCAACTAAACATTAGCATAAATACTGAGGCAATACTTGGACATATGTCGGCTCTGCCTTGTAGAGGATTCCTCCTTCTGTTAAAATCCACTATAACAGTAGGATTAAATACTTACAGCCACAGCTGAGACTTACCAGAAGCGGGGAGCAATAATATTTTGTATACCCCAAGTTTGCCGCATCTTCGTGTTGCCTTGCATCACCGTAAGATTAAGCCAGTGTAGGGAAGCTTCTGTCTACAAGTTTACAGCCTGAAAACTTATTGATTGACTCATCTTTGTCGTTAGAGGATACCTATGACCAGTAAGCCGGACCGCGTGGTACTAATTGGAGTCGCTGGAGACTCCGGATGCGGCAAATCGACCTTTCTACGTCGATTGATAGACCTGTTTGGCGAAGAACTGATGACTGTCATCTGCTTGGATGACTATCACTGCTTGGATCGCAAACAGCGCAAAGAGACGGGAATTACTGCTCTTGACCCCAGAGCCAACAATTTTGACCTGATGTATGAGCAAATCAACGCGCTCAAGAACGGTCAATCAGTGATGAAGCCGATTTACAACCACGAAACCGGCATGATCGACCCGCCAGAATTGGTAGAGCCGAACCACATTATAGTTGTTGAAGGGCTACATCCTTTGTATGACGAGCGGGTACGCGAACTTCTTGATTTCAGCGTCTACCTCGACATCAGCGATGAAGTTAAGATTGCTTGGAAAATTCAGCGCGATATGGCTGAAAGAGGCCACCGCTATGAAGATGTTTTAGCAGCCATCAATTCCCGCAAGCCTGATTTCTCGAAATATATCGAACCCCAGAGAGAATTTGCTGACGTCGTTATCCAAGTTTTACCCACTAACTTGATTAAAGACGACACTGAGCGCAAAGTCCTGCGGGTGAGGATGCTACAACGGGAAGGAAAAGAAGGTTTTGCTCCAGTCTACCTGTTTGATGAAGGCTCAACAATTTACTGGACTCCTTGTGGACGCAAACTGACCTGTTCTTACCCCGGTATGCGGATGTTCTACGGTTCCGACGTCTACTACGGCAGATACGTTTCCGTACTCGAAGTAGACGGTCAGTTCGACAAACTGGAAGAAGTCAGCTACATCGAAGACCACCTGAGCAATACTTCCACCAAATATAAGGGTGAGATGACCCATCTGTTGCTGCAGCACCGCGAATACCCTGGTTCTAATAACGGTACTGGCTTGTTCCAAGTGCTGACAGGTTTGAAAATGCGGGCAGCCTATGAACGTCTGACCGCTAAGGAAGCTGAGCTAGCAGCTAAAGTGTAGAGTACAACATTCTTTGGTCGGAATTAAAGGGGACGCTCTTTGAGTTTCCCCATTTTTTTATGTCTATGGGTCATGGGTCATGGGTCATGGGAAGCAGTTTCCTCCTTGTCCCCCTGCCTTCTTTGCTTGTTCTAGGCGGTCAACTGGAAGCCATTTTTAAAGTTTCCGTAAACAGAAACCAAAATATCACAATCTTTAGCAAAAATCAGCACATGTACTCTACCCAAAGCTAGAAATATTGCTATGATGGCACACTAAAGTGACTGCATTTCAGACGAGCAGTGGACTTTACTTGACCATATTTATTTTTAAGGAGGCAATTCCTTTGACACGTAAATATTTGTTTTCCTCCGAATCAGTGACTGAAGGTCACCCGGATAAAATTTGCGACCAAATTTCCGACACTATTTTAGATGCTCTTCTGGCTCAAGACCCCACCAGCCGAGTAGCGGCAGAAGTTGTGGTAAACACTGGCTTGGTGCTAATCACTGGGGAAATTACTACCAAGGCTCAGGTGAATTTTGTTGATTTGGCAAGAAAGAAAATTGCTGAAATTGGCTACACCGACGCCGTTAATGGTTTCTCTGCCAATAGCTGCGCTGTGTTGGTAGCTTTGGACGAACAGTCTCCTGATATCGCCCAAGGTGTAAACACCGCTAAAGAAACTCGCGACCAGACCAGCGATGAATACTTCGACTCCATCGGTGCTGGTGACCAAGGTATTATGTTCGGTTTCGCTTGCAACGAAACTCCTGAACTGATGCCCTTACCTATAAGTTTGGCACACCGCTTGGCGCGTCGGTTGGCTGCAGTTCGCAAGACTGGCGATTTGGCTTACCTGCGTCCCGATGGCAAAACTCAAGTTAGCATTGCCTACGAAGATGGACGACCCGTCGGTATTGACACCATCCTGATTTCTACCCAGCACGCTGCTAGTATTGGTGATATCTCTGATGAAGCAGCAATCCAGGCAAAAATCAAGGAAGACCTGTGGTCTGCGGTGGTTGAGCCTGTGTTCGTAGACATTGACGTGAAGCCAGACAGCAACACCCGCTTTTTGGTTAACCCCACTGGTAAGTTCGTGATTGGTGGTCCCCAAGGTGACTCTGGCTTAACTGGACGTAAGATTATCGTCGATACCTATGGCGGTTACTCTCGTCATGGTGGTGGTGCTTTCTCTGGTAAAGACCCCACAAAAGTAGACCGTTCTGCTGCTTACGCTTGCCGCTATGTAGCTAAAAATATTGTTGCTGCTGGGTTGGCTGATAAGTGTGAAGTTCAACTTTCTTATGCTATTGGCGTTGCTCGTCCTGTAAGCATTTTGGTTGAAACTTTTGGCACTGGCAAAGTAGACGACGATACCTTACTGGCATTGGTGAAAGAGCATTTTGAACTGCGTCCTGCAGGTATTATCCACTCTTTCAACCTGCGTAACTTGCCATCTGAACGAAGCGGACGTTTTTATCAGGACGTCGCTGCTTACGGTCACTTTGGCAGAAACGATTTAGACTTGCCTTGGGAACGTACTGACAAGGCTGAGTTGTTAAAAGCAGCACTGACTCAAACTCCAGTGTCTGCTACTAGCGCTTAAGAAAGTACAGTAGGTTTTGAGTAGGGGCACGGCAATGCCGTGCCTTTTTGCATTAGTATCAAACTATTTGCAACTATGGAGGAGAAATGGTTCAAAATTTGTAAAATTAGCATTCACTGATACTATAGGGTTTGTCATACCAGGAATTGATAGTAAAATTCACAATATAGACTGATGACAACAAGATTTGCCACAATATGTTTAAAATCATCCGGAAGAATAGTTGACGGCTGGGGCTGAAGTCATTATATTGTGCGGGAGGGCAAGGAGATTCTCGATTGTGCCAATTCACAAGCCAACCGCTACTGATAGAAAAAAACGCCAGAAAAAAGTTTTAGTAGCTCAGCCCTCAAATGACGAGCTACCAACACTGGAACTGCCTTCACACCGCAAAACTAGAGCAAGTTACTGGCGGATTCATCAAAAGATTGGCTATGGGTACTTTCTCGCGATTGGTATAGGTTTTTTTGGCTCTTTGACAGGGTTGGCGATCGCGGATTATTACCAGAGACAAGCAGCAAAGAAACTCCATGATGCCTCTATGCAAGCACAACTACTGGCAAACTATAAGGAAGCAGTAGTAGGAACGCAATTCCACGGTGCCAGATTAGCGGCTGTAGTGAAAGATACAGAACGGTTGCAAACAGAGAAAGCCCAGTTTCTGTTGAGTTTTAAGCAAGCTAAAAAGTTACAGCGACAAATCAGCGAATTTATCGAGAAAAATCCCAGAGGACTTGCAGCCAACAGCGCTACTATCAACGCTCTATTGTTAGACTACGGCAATAACTTAGCTACTTATGTCCAGCAAACGGAATCAGTTTTGCAGCAGCTTGACAACCCTTCAGAGTCAACAAATAAGATAAATCCTCCTGAATCACAATTATTGCAATTTGTCAATGGAGATGTAGCCGTCGAGCTAGATAGCTTGTGTGAAAAATTAACCAAAATCCTGAATACAGCACAAGATAGCGAACGACAAACGACAGAAACCATGCAGTCGGCAAAAGGCATTGAAAAGTTAATAATTATTGTGAGTATGCTGGGGTCAGTGGCGATCGCGGCAATTGTGGCTTTGCGTACCAGTCGTGCTATTGCCGATCCGGTAGTAACTGTGACAGAAGTAGCGGAGCAAGTGGCGAGAAAATCTAATTTTAATTTACGCGCTCCGATCACCACGAACGATGAAATAGGCTCCTTAGCGAGATCCTTAAATAATCTGATTGAGCGGGTAGCAAAGCGGACTAAAGAATTACAACAGGCCAAAGAATTAGCAGAAGCTGCTAGCCAAGCCAAAACACAGTTTCTGGCGAATGTCAGTCACGAATTACGTACACCCTTAAATGCCATCATTGGCTTAAGTCAACTGCTAGAAGAAGATGCAAGCGATGCTGGGTTAGATGGAGAATTTATCACTGACCTAAAATCTATTAACACTGCAGGTAGGCATCTTTTAACATTAATCAACGACATTCTTGACTTATCGAAAATTGAAGTCGGTAAAATGGTTCTGTATCCAGAGACATTTGATATTGCCACCCTGATTAACAGTATCGTCTTAACGGTTAAACCATTGGTAGAGAGAAATGGCAATATTTTTCAGGTAGAGTGTGATGAGGAACTAGGCACTATGTACGCCGACCAGACTAAACTGCGCCAAGTATTGTACAACCTCCTGAGTAACGCTGCCAAATTTACTTCTCAAGGTAAGGTGACATTGACGGTTAAAAGACAAGAAAAAGACGCCAATGACCAACCACCGACACAGATGAATGGTGCTTCCCGTGGCACAATTACTTTTATGGTTTCTGATACTGGCATTGGGATGACGAAAGAACAACAACAGCGGTTATTTAAACCCTTTACCCAAGGTGATGCTTCTACTACTAAAAAGTATGGTGGTACGGGACTGGGGTTAGCAATTAGTCGTCATTTCTGCCAAATGATGGAGGGTGAAATTGTTCTGGAAAGTCAGCCGGGAATTGGTTCGACTTTCACTGTTAAGTTACCCATGAAGGTGAAGGGGATGGAACCACAGATAAACACAGATAAACACAGATGAATTTATCTGTGTTCCAGTGGTTTAATTAGCCTCAGCTAGAAAATCGATTTATTCTCGTTCTCTGGTCGAACCAGGAAGGTTTCGGGAGGTTGTACCTCCGGTGGTGCAAAATCTTTCTTAACCAAGTTCCGGTAGGATGGTGTAGCCTAACGAATAGTTCCAGCCACGCGATACTGTCTCCACAGCCATGACCACAACCACTGACTTTCTTAGCAACCTCAACCCATCCCAACGTCGTGCTGTTGAACACCACTGCGGTCCTTTACTGGTGGTTGCTGGTGCTGGGAGTGGTAAAACACGAGCGCTGACTTATCGCATCGCTAATCTGATTGTGCAACACCGGGTTGCTCCTGAGAATATTCTAGCGGTGACATTCACCAACAAAGCCGCACGGGAGATGAAGGAGCGGATTCAGAAATTGTTTGCGGAACAAATGGCAATCCGAGAATTTGGTGAGCGGTATGATTTGTTGCCAGAATATGACCAGACACGGCTGCGATCGCGCGTCTACGCTACCATTATAAAAGATTTGTGGGTGGGTACTTTCCACAGTCTATTTTCCCGCATCCTCCGGTTTGATATTGAGAAATACGAGGATGAAAGAGGACGGCGTTGGAATCGGAATTTTTCGATTTTTGATGAATCCGATGCTCAAAGCTTAGTGAAAGAAATTGTCACTAAGCAGTTAAATTTGGATGACAAGAAATTTGAACCTCGTTCCGTCCGCTACGCTATTAGTAATGCGAAAAATCAGGGATTTTCCCCGCAAGACTTCGCTAATGAACAGCCTAATTATCGCGGTAGGGTAATAGCTGAAGTTTATAATTGTTATCAAGATAGACTGGCACAAAACAACGCTTTAGATTTTGATGATTTAATTCTGGTACCTGTAAGATTATTTCAACAAAACGAGCAGGTGCTGGGTTATTGGTATCAAAAATTCCGCCATATTTTAGTAGATGAATATCAAGATACCAACCGCACCCAGTATGACCTGATTCGCTTACTGGTAACAAATGGGGAGAATAATAAAAATAATTGGAATTGGGAACATCGCTCGGTGTTTGTGGTCGGTGATGCAGACCAATCGATATATTCATTTCGCATGGCAGATTTCACCATTTTGCTGGAGTTTCAAAACGATTTTGGCGATGGTTTAGCAGATGATGATACCCGGACAATGGTGAAGCTGGAAGAAAATTATCGCTCTTGCGAAAATATTCTGCAAGCGGCTAATGAATTAATTGAAAATAACACCCAACGGATTGATAAAGTTCTCAAACCGACACGGGGTAGTGGGGAAGAAATTTATTGTTATAAAGCCGATGATGAAATTGCAGAAGCGGAATTTGTAATTAATCAAATTCGCCAATTAGAACACAAAAATCCAGAGCTAAATTGGGGTAGTTTTGCCATACTTTACCGCACTAACGCTCAATCTCGTCCCTTTGAAGAAACTTTGGTACGCTTGCGAATTCCCTATACGATTGTCGGTGGTTTGAAGTTTTATGACAGAAAGGAAATTAAGGATGTACTGGCTTATTTAAGAGCGATCGCTAACCCATCTGATACAGTTAGTTTATTAAGAATTATCAACACTCCCCGCCGTGGTATTGGCAAAGCCACAATTGACAACCTAGTAAACGCTGCCCAGGAATTAGGGACACCCCTGTGGGAAATACTGAGCGATGAAACATCAGTTAATACTTTGGCGGGACGGTCTGCGAAGGGGGTGAATAAGTTTGCTCAGATGCTAAGCAAGTGGCAGCAAGAAATTCAGACGCTGAGCGTATCTGAAATTTTACAAGGAATACTAGATGATTCTGGTTACATTGACGACTTGCGAAACCAGGGAACCGATGAAGCCACAGAGAGAATTCAAAACGTCCAAGAACTTTACAACGCGGTCAGCCAGTTTGAAGAGGAGAGTGAAGACAGTTCTCTAGGTGCTTTCCTCGCTAGTACCGCCTTAAGTTCTGATTTAGATAACTTAAAAGAAGGACAAACAGCGGTGTCTCTGATGACACTCCATGCTTCTAAGGGATTGGAGTTTCCTGTGGTCTTGCTCGTGGGGTTGGAACAGGGGTTATTTCCTAATTTCCGTTCCCTTGATGACCCAGCAGCTTTGGAGGAAGAACGCCGCTTGTGTTACGTGGGAATTACTCGCGCCCAAGAAAGATTATACCTTACCCACGCCCGCGAACGTCGGCTTTATGGTTATCGCGAACCCGCCTTACCATCGCAATTTTTAGGGGAATTACCAGAAGAATTGTTAACCATGAAACAGGCGGGAATGAGAGGCTCTAATAATCCTGCTTCTCTTAATTTACAGCAGCGTTGGGGTCAAGGTACTCCTAATAAAACAGCTAGTGTTTCTTCCTCAGCCGCGCAAAATTGGCAGGTGGGAGAACGGGTATTGCATAAAGCTTTTGGGATTGGTGAAATTACTCACATTTTTGGTACAGGGAGTAAGATTTCTCTGGCGATTAAATTTGATAGCGTGGGGCAAAAAATTATTGACCCGAAAATTGCTCAGTTAAAGCGGGTGGAGTAGTCATATTTACAATGTTCTACCAAGTCTAGAGCGAGATGCTAAGTAAAAATAACCATTTCATGCTTAGATTTCCGGAATCTGAGAAATCGAGTTGTGGTTAAATATAGACTTTCTCTGGGATGTAGTGTGCAGTAAATTTGGACCTATGACACAGCGACTAACACCAGAACAATTGGGACAAATTGTAGCTGAAGTAGAGCAGATGCAACAGCGAAAAGAAGCAGAACTCGATGCACAACAGGTCAAGGAAATTTTACAGGAATTGAATTTACCGCCAGAATTGCTAGATGAAGCTATCATTCAGTTACGCCGTCGTCAAGCACTAGAAGTCCAGCAAAAGCGTAACCGATGGATGATTGGCGGAATAATTGCAACCTTGGTAATAGTTGGTACAGGGACGCTATTTTTCATCCAGCAGCATAACTCTGTAATTGACCGCGTGCAAGCAGAACAGGATCGGATTACCTTAGTACAAGATGATGGTAGCACCCTCAAGACAATTCCTCGTCAACCCAGTAGAGAAATCTATTACCGCGTTACTTTGAAGGATACACCTGTCGGTCAAAAGCTAAATCTATCCTGTAATTGGATTGACCAAAATGGTGAAATTGTCAAGCAAAACCGCTATCAAACCCGCGAAATTAAAACACCTGTTTGGAATACCTACTGTCGCTATACCATAGGTGCATCTGCTGCACCTGGTAATTGGAAAGTCCAGATGTTCCTGGAAGGTCGTGAGCTTAGCGATGAAACTTTTACAGTTCAATAGTTAATCCTAGGCAAGATTCCACAGGTTAGGACAATCCATGTCTGAGCAATTTTTGGGTTATTGGGGTTATGGTGGTCGAGCAGAACTGGAAGAAAAGTTGCACAGCAGTCTCCAGAAGTCTCAGGAAACGTGTCTGGAGTCGATGCAAATTTACCCTATCTGGAATGT
>JAYKJH010000048.1:0-31712 GCA_035285345.1 Nostocaceae cyanobacterium
TTAATTGGCGTTCCATAATATTGGGATTTTTCTTGTGGGGTGGACATCTTGTCCGCCCTAGAAATTGAAGGGACGGGCGAGACGCCCATCCCACAAAACCACTAAAATCATCCCGCATTTATGCAACGCCGTTTAATTTAGTTAAGGGGTGTGCGCGTTTTTGCCTCGCAATTCCTCTCATCACCTCCCTAGGCTTCGCCAACCTAAAGGTACGGGTAGGTGAGAGGCTACTTGCTGTTCAAGCTGAATAGACCTATGAGCATCTCATCGGTCGAAACCAGCATAAAAATCAAATTTTATCTGTGTTTATCTGTGTTCATCTGTGGTTCAAAATCAACTCTTAGGATTTTTGCTCATAGGTCTAATGTTTTGATAGGGACGCAGGTAGCGCGACAATCCCAAATCCCAAATCCAAAATTGGTTCGGTAACTTCTAGACAGCAGAACGCAAAAACTCAGCGATTCTCTCCACTGCTGTTTCCAAGATGGGGGGTTCGTGAACTAAAGCAAAACGGACGTACCCTTCTCCTGCTTTACCAAACCCAGCACCGGGGGAAGCCGCCACGCCCGTATTTTCAACTAGGTTAATGCAAAATTCTTGTGATTTATTACTCCACGGTTCTGGTAACTTTGCCCAGATATACATGGTGGCGTCTGGGGTAGGGATGTGCCAACCAATACGACGGGTGGCATTAATGAAAGCATCTCGACGTTGACGGAAGGTAGCAACGGCAGCTTTTACCCCATCTTGCGGACCACTAAGAGCAGCGATCGCACCATTGAGGATACCGCGATACTGATTAAAATCCACTGCTGCTTTCACTTGTCGCAGCGCCTGAATTAACTGAGGATTACCGATAGCGTAGCCGATGCGGAAACCACCCATATTGTAGGACTTAGAAAGGGTGAAAAACTCTATCGAGACAGTTTTTTCCGGGTCAGCTTGTAAGACAGAGGGTGCTTGATTTGCAGAAAATACCAAATCAGCGTAGGGGAAATCATGAACTAAAACCAGATTATGCTGCTGACAAAAAGCTACAGCCTCTTGGAAGAAACAAAGGGGTGCGATCGCACTGGTGGGATTGTGGGGATAGCTTAATACCATCATCCGCGACTGAGCTAGCACTGGGGCTGGAATATCAGCAAATACTGGTAAAAAGCCATTTTCCGCCCGCAATGGCATAGGATAAATTTGACCGCTAGCCAAGTAAACTCCCCCGCTATGGGAGGGATACCCAGGATCGAGGAGGAGAGCAAAATCACCGGGGTTGAGTACAGCCAGAGGTAGGTGTGCTGTCCCTTCTTGGGAACCAATCAAGGGTAGCACCTCAGTTTCTGGGTCTACCGAGATGCCGAATTTTTGGGTATACCAATTAGCAACCGCAACGCGAAACGCTTTTGTCCCATGAAACAGCAAATAGCCGTGGGTACTCTTGTCGTACAGGGACTGGGAGATAGCCTCGATGACGTGAGAAGACGCTGGTAAATCAGAAGACCCCAGGGACAAATCTATCAATTCCTGACCAGCAGACACTGCTCTGGCTTTGGCTTTATCCATATCTGCAAACACATTAGCTTGCAGGGGTGCTAGACGTTTCGCGAATTGCATGTTACTCATTGCTCATTGGTCATTGGTCATTAGTCGGCGTTGCTGTCTGACCTTAAGTATTGAGATTTTCTTCGATAAAGCTAACGATTTTTTCTTTGCCCATCAGTCCCTCGGTTGCGGCGAGAAGTTTATCTTCTTGAAACAAGCGGAGTGCGGGTAAACCTTCGACTCTGTACTCTTTGACGATAGCAGATTTTGGGTCTACTTCTATTTTGACAACTTTCAGGCGGTCTGTGTATTCAGTAGCAGCCCACTCCATCAATGGGGTCATCAACCTGCAAGGTCCGCACCAAGTAGCCCAAAAATACGCTAATACTGGTTGTTTGGCTTGCAGCACTTCAGTTGAAAATTCAGCATCAGTTATAGTTACAACGCTACTGCTCATCACAAATCTCCTGTCACTTTCGAAACCGTGCGTCCTAGAGACCACGGAGGAACACAACACGGCTAATTTATTAGCCGTTTGCAATGCGCCACGAGTTGTAAGCTAGGAATTTACAATCTTTGGGCAGAGCATTTTGACACAATCGCTTACCAGTTTTTAGCGCGTGAAGCGAAATTGTTTTTCTTTCAGGGTCTTTTTTAGTTGGCGATTCTTGCCAACCACCGACGTAGCAAAAGCCATGTTTGGGATGTTTGACAACAGAGCCACGCTTAAACCCAGCACTGATTGTCCCACCGTAGCGAGGTCTGATATGTCCGCAGTAATGTTGTAGTCGATGAAGTTGACGACGGTGAAGTTCTAGAGGAACGATCTCAACCAGCGATGTGTTGTCAGGGGCAACATGACCGCCAACGTACCAATTAGCCAAAACCCAAGAGTCAACGCAATGAGCATCAAACTTATTGGATAGTTTATTTTTGGATTTTTTTAGCCCCAAAGTTTGACGTTCAGCATAAGTCTCGTTTCCTGCACGAGTTTCTAGATTGGCAATTTGACGTAATTCTGAATAGAACCACTGTTTGCCGACTTCTAGGGGAGAAAACATGACATTCCACTGGCGTCCGTTCTTCCACGTAGACGCTTTGATATCTTCGACAACAAATACTGTGACAGGAAAGATATATGTCAGCCATTTACAAATACGTAGCTTCCATTGCCAACGCGCTTTTGTTGATGGTGACAACTTCTGTTTATTGACTAACCGATTTGCACGATTTTGGCGACATGGTGTATTGCGGAACCTTCTAGCACGTCGCATATTTCGTCTAACTTCCACATGCTCCTTTACCCAGTCCACAGCATGAGTCTGAACGTTTAAATAAGTGTGTGACTTGGATTTAACTGTAAACCCCTCACGCTTGCTTCCTGGGTCAACCCCAACAGCTATCGGTTGACAGTTACGATTAGATGGCTCTATGTTGAGTCGAACACAGAAAACTCCTTTTTTAAAGAATGGGGTAGCCTTGCCTGACTTTATCCAACGCTTAGCCCTTGCAGGGGTTGTTGGCATCAGAGGACGATTATTACTGTCTACAACGGTCACAAACATTTACGATAAGTCCTATTGCTAGGTTTATATGTCCCTTCGCCACTGACTACCACAGAGGTTACAGACTAGGGAGGCATCCAGTAACGTGTTTTGAGCTACCACACCCAGATAGTTCAGTACTAATGGCTAGACACTGGTTTGGTCTTGTATTAAGAGATTGGTGAATTCTCCTCTTACAAGCCCCCGAATAGAATTCGGGGGTCAGTGACTTACCCTCAGAATTTCTAATTTATCTTAATCTGAAGTGAAAAATTGAAATCCAGCCGAAACTGAAATCAGCTGGATACCATTAATAATATTCAATATGGGGTTTTCGGCAGAATTGTCACAAATCCCTAACCTGTTACATTTGATCCAACTGCTTGCGGAGAGATTCCAACTCAGCATCAACCACTTGGTTTTGCTTAGCTGGATTTTGGCTAGAGGGGGTGCCAGTGGATTGACCAGCGGAAGGAAGAGAGGCTTGATTTTGGGGTGCAGAAGCTTCCAGTGCCATTTGGGCTTTCATGGCTGACAATTCATCATCAACGTCGCTACCAGCTTCCAGAGCAGCAAATTGACTTTCTAAGTCAGCACCAGCCAATTCCTGTGCTGATTGGGCACGAGCTTCCATCATGATAACTTTTTCTTCCATGCGCTCGAAGGCTGCCATCGAGCTGCTGGTGTTCAAATTACCGATGGTGTTTTGCAATTGTTCTTGAGCCTTAGCAGCGGTGATTCGGGCCTTGAGCATATCTTTCTTAGTCTTAGCTTCGGAAATTTTACTTTCCAAGGCGATTAGTTGGCGCTTAAGGTTTTCTACCTGAGTAACTTGACCATCCAAGCTAGTTTTCAGGGCTGTGGAAGTTTCGCTAACGGTCTTTTTGCGCTCTAGAGCTTGCCTTGCCAAGTTTTCATCGCCCTTTTGTAGTGCCAAGCGAGCATTGCGGTCCCACTTATTGGTTTCAGTTTGGGCTTGATTGTACTGCTGTTCAGTGCGCTTTTGAGCAGCAATAGCTTGAGCGACCCCTTGACGCAGCTGAACTAGGTCTTCCTGCATTTCCAGGATAGATTGTTCCAGCATTTTTTCTGGGTCTTCAGCCTTGCTCACCATATCATTGAGGTTGGCACTCACTACTCGCCTAATGCGATCGAATAATCCCATAACTGTGTCTTTCCTTTTGCGGTTTACTAAAGCAAAGCGCAGAGCGCGATTTTACTGGGTAATAACTTCCAGTGGAATTTCGTCTTGGCAGGGTTGATAGTCCCCTGACCCTATTCTTAACATATGTACCAATTTAGTTTGGTATCTTCGATATTAGCTAAATCAAAAGCAACACTAATCACATTTCTTTGATTAAATTATCTCCGGGATTTCCTGTAGATTCTTAACTATTGGGTAGCTGCTGAGGCTGGCTTGGGGTGTCATTTAGCATCTGCACCTTCAATGCTGTTAGTTCAGCATCAATATGATTTCTAGATGCCAACGGACTACTATATGATGATTTCAAATCAACAGCAGTTAATTCCGCAAGCGCTTGGGATTGAGCTTCCAGTTGTTGGACTTTCTCTTCCAGTTGCTCAACGCTATAAAGGAAACCTTTCGGGTTGATACCAGCCAGCATTTCGTTAATATTGGCAGAAGCTTGAGCAGCTGTTGACCTGGCAATGTACATATCTTTTTTAGCTCTTGCTTGTGCCAGTTTACCCTCTAGACTTTGCAAATCTTTTTTTAGTCGCCCCACAATAGACTGCTGCTGCTGAATCTGCACCCACATTGCCGAGGCGGTTTCGTGGTAAGATTTACGCTTAGTCAGGGCAAGCCGTGCTAGTTGTTCATTACCTGCTTGTAATGCCAATTGGGCGCGACGATAGTATTCGTGTGCATGAGACTGGGCTTGTGTTGCTTGGCGTTCCGTGCGTTTCTGGGTAGCGATCGCCACTGCCACAGCTTGACGTAGGTGCAGCAAATCTTCCTGCATCTGGTTGACTGTTTGCTCCAAAATTGTTTCTGGATCTTCAGCCTTCGTGGTCAAACTATTAAGGTTGGCGCGGACTAAGCTCAGAATACGGTCAATCAGTGCCATTGAAACAGTCCTGAGTTAAAAGTGCTACGGTGCTAAGTGCTGAGTAATAGTAGGAGAGTTTTGAGGCAGGGAAGATTCCCCACTCAAGACTCAAGACTGGTGGACTTGTGGACTCTGCACTCCTTTTCTCCCATGCTACCGCAAATTTAGCCTGCTTAAGGCTGTGCTACCCTAGCTTTAATCCCCTGAGCTTCTAGTTCTTTAATGCGTTGTTCTGCTTCCGCGACCGTCTTGAATGCACCGACATAAATTAAGGTGCGTTTGGGTGATAAATAAGCATCGGGGACTAGTTTGCGAATTTCGCCAAAGGAGGTGGGCTTGGCATTATCTGTAACCACGTGGTACCAACCAGTTGCTGAAGGTTTGAGGTCTTTTGGATTTTGGGGCTGTTGTGTGGCTGGGGCTAATGGTTGCGTCCCGCTGACTCCTGGTACTGGAGGCAGATTACTCGGCATTAGCGGCTGCATCTGAATAGTTTGGACTCTTGTGGTTGTTGGCACCTGGGGTACTGCTTTAGTAGGGGTTGTTTGGGTGGGAGCAGGTGCGGTCGTGCTAGATGCTGTAGTGGGGGTGGGGGAGGCTTCCGGAGTTGCTTGAGATTTAGTTTGTAAGGTTGTTACTGTGTCTAAATTTAAGTCCACAAATTCTCGCTGAGCAAGATTTGGCGATTTCGGGATGGGTGCTACTGGTGGATTTGACTGGCTACGGGTATTACTAGTAACTCTTGCTGAAGAACCTGTGACTGCCGAATCTGGTGCTACTGTTCCCGAATTAGAGGCAAAAATTTTCCCTAGGGGTGTTTGACGCAAACCGCCGGGATTCATCACTACAACACCCAAGGTAGCGCTTGCTAACACCAACAGCAGCATGGAGCCAATACCCAGGGGTGAGAGCAAGTTGTCTTGGAATTTCTTGGTTTTCTGGGGTGAGTGTGCTGATTGTTGTTCTTCTGAGAGACTTCGCAGCAATTGTTCCGATGATTCTAAGTAATCATCTGGTTCTTTTTGATTGGTTGCAGTATTGGTGATGCTGTCTGGTTGGGTTTGAGAAGCTGTAGTAGGAACAATGCTACCAGAGGTTTGTCCAACCGCTGAGGCTGGGGGATTGGCTGTATTTGTTTCTAGAGTGTTGACTGTAGTATCTTGAAGATTACTAAATTCAGGTGTCTTGACAGCAGGACTATTTAGTGGTTCAGATGGAGATGGTGCTGAAGCATCTGGGTCAGTTTGGGGTATCTGTGCCTCAGATGGGGTTTGAATTTTGGGGGGTGCAGGTGGTGGAGGTGGTGCGGGGAGTTGTTTTGTAGCTGAAGGTAGCGACGGTGGTGGTGCAGTTGTCGCTGCTGCTTGTGGCTGAGTTTGTACTCCCTGTGGAGTGATGTCAATCCTCTCCAATGTTTTCTGGTGGAAGCGTTTGCCTAGGTCGGGTTGGGGGTGAGTCTGAGCGCCAGCTTTTGCACGCCGGTAGCGGACTAATTCTTCATCTAGCTGCACCTCTAAACTAGCTAGTGCTGCTGCCAGTACTGGCTGCAAAGATTGGGTTTGGGATGATTTTCTCCTCGACTCCACCAGGGGTTGTTGACTCATTAGTGATGTTCCTCTGATATCTTTACACTGCCGGTTTATAAAAGTACATTTGTGCAGATACTAGCCAAAATTATCTATTAGATAGATAACAAAAACATACAGAAATTTGTCGAGTATGGCAAAATGTCTCTAAAATCTCTCAACGACATTTTAGAAGCTCTCGAAGCTCAGGCTAAGTGGCAGGAGCAGCCATTTCCCCATGTCCTCCGATGTTGGTCTGAGGTGGTAGGAGCAAAGATAGCAGACCATACTCGACCCTTGTCAATTCAGCGGCAGATTTTGTGGGTAGCAACCAAGAGCGCTGCTTGGTCACAAAACCTGACTTTTGAACGCCAACGCCTGTTGCGTGAGTTAAACGCCAGACTACCCAGTCCTTTGGTAGATATTCGTTTTTCTTGTGCTGGGTGGCACCGTCCACAAGAAGTAGCACAGCCGCCAAAGCCCCTAAACAGGCAACGCCATCACCCCAGCTATCTGGCAGATAAGCTAAGTTTACCCCCTGATGCACCTCTGTTGGATGGGGATGTCAATACCACATTTCAACGCTGGGCGAAAGTCACCCAAACGCGATCGCGCTTCTTACCTCTATGTCCTCAATGTCAATGTCCCACTCCCCCCGGAGAACTGCAACGCTGGGATGTCTGTGCTGTCTGTGCTGCTAAGCAGTTGGGTGATGGGTGATGGGTAATGGGCATTGGGAATTGGGCATTGGGAATTGGGCATTGGGCATTGGGCATTGGGCATTGGGCATTGGGCATTGGGCATTGGGCATTGGGCATTGGGCATTGGGCATTGGGCATTGGGCATTGGGCATGGGAAACTAATGACTAATGGGTAATGGGTAATGGGTAATTGGGGGATAAGGGGATACAACCCAATGGCTAATGGCTGATGAGCTATTACCCATTACTTATAATAATTCAAACACTGTTAATCCAATTAGAATCAGTAAATTCACTTGCAAATCATTACCCATAAATCTCGATATGTTTCTTGATACCAGCAGTATGAATATGAGAATTTATCAGCAGACAAGTAAATTTTTCTTAAGTCTTGCCCAATCACGGCATTAATTTTTTTAACAAAAAATCTTGCTTGACTATCAGGTTATTAAAAAAAATGATACTTGACTTTAGAGTTTTCTAGTTAACGTTGATCCCTCTTGATTTTTATCCAAAAGCTATATTGTTTAACAAAATACAATTGTGTCAAGTTTTTTGACTGAAAATTTCATAATATAACAAAAATCTAAAAAAAATCTGAAATATATTTTGAGGCGGGGATCGCTGAAAGCTTTGTCAATTCTTTGTTTGCTCCAAATATTCGGTATTTCTATGCAACCGCAAAATAAGGGCAGAAACTTAGCTATAAACAGCACAAAACATGGAGACCGGAAATTCCTTAAGTTCTTGCTGCCGGTATTGTCGCTATTACAGTCCGGAAGGACGCCGTGGAGGTACATGCGGTCAGTTGGGAGTCCCCGTGCAAGCAAGTTGGAAAGCTTGCTGTTTGGCGTTACCTCCGTTTGCAGCTTCTTGGGAAGGGTTGGAGCATATCTTAAACTTGCCAGACAAAGAGCCTGTTTTTGATGTTGCTCACCCCTTAAATTGTGCTGTGGAATCTCCTGCATCTACTCCTGCAAAACTTAATGTTGCTTGAGCTATCAAAATTGAAAAGCCGAGACATCACTAGTTTGCAAACATATCAACTACTACCATATATGGTTGCTTTTGTCAAAGGAAATCTATTTTTTTAACATTTGCAGATAACAAGGGAATTAGGTAGGGTCTTCCTACTTATCAAGGAAGACGGTTCACCAATTCCCTTTCTATTTTGTCCTAGCGTAGTTTGCTGTTGCTTTGTTTTAAGGTAGCCAGGGATAGGAGCGAAAATTGGGAGGACGCTTTTCGAGAAAAGCTTGTTTACCCTCGGCGCCTTCTTCTGTCATGTAATATAGCAAGGTAGCGTTTCCTGCTAGTTCTTGTAAACCAGCTTGTCCGTCACAGTCAGCATTAAATGCTGCTTTGAGACAGCGAATAGCTAGCGGACTTTTGGCTAAAATTTCCTTTGCCCATTGAATACCTTCTGCTTCCAGGTTTTCTACGGGGACAACGCAGTTAACCAAACCCATTTCTAAGGCTTGTTGAGCGTTGTATTGGCGACAGAGAAACCAAATTTCTCTGGCTTTTTTTTGTCCTACAATCCGTGCGAGGTAACTAGCACCAAATCCGCCGTCAAAACTCCCTACTTTAGGACCTGTTTGTCCAAAAATGGCGTTATCCGCCGCAATGGTCAGGTCAGAAATTAAGTGTAATACATGTCCACCACCAATAGCATAACCAGCGACGAGGGCAATGACAACTTTCGGCATGGAGCGGATAAGGCGTTGTAAATCTAGTACATTTAAGCGCGGAACACCTTCATCATCTAGATAACCGGCTTTACCCCGCACGCTTTGATCACCGCCAGCACAAAAGGCATATTTCCCATCAGTATGAGGACCTGCACCAGTAAACAGAACAACACCAATATGAGGGTCTTCACGGGCATCACAAAAAGCTTCATATAGTTCAAAGACTGTTTTGGGGCGAAAAGCATTGCGTTTGTGGGGACGATTAATGGTAATTTTAGCAATGCCATCAGCTTTGTGATAAAGAATATCTTCGTAGGTTTTAACGGGTTGCCAGTTAGTTTGCATTTGTTGGGTAAAGTAAGACTTTGGAGGTGTGAGAATTTTATCCTAGGGTGGGTAGTATTGGCATAAATATTTTTAGCTCACGCTGCATAGGCTGCATACGCAAAGAAGAGAGGACAAAGAATGATTGAGTACAAACAGTCTAATTATCGGCGAATTTAGATAAATTATCCCGCCGCCATTGCGCGTCAAATTTGCGATTTGTTCGCAATTCTAGAACGCGAATTCCTTTTGTAGGTAGAGGGTTGAGTTTTTTTTGTAATTGTTGCCAAGAAGTTATTAATTGATGTTCAACGCCATAGGTAATACATAATTGGGAAAAATCAATATCTTGGGGGGTGGCAAAAAATTCTTCAAAGGGTGGTTCAAACTTAGATATAGGTAACATTTCAAAGATTCCGCCGCCATTATTATTAATTAATATAATGGTCAAATGTCCAATAAATTTATTTCGGATTAAGAAACCATTCGTGTCATGTAATAAGGCTAAATCTCCTGTTAAGATTACACTACTTTGTTGGCGATGGGCAATACCTAAAGCAGTGGATAAAGTACCATCAATACCATTGGCACCCCGGTTAAAAAATGGTTGAATTTGTAGGTTATTTGGTGCTAAGAAAAATTCTACATCCCGCACTGGCATACTGTTAGCAATAAACAGAGGTGTTCTTGGTGGTAAGGTTTGGGAAAGCAACCAAGCGGCTTTACCTTCAAAGAAATCGTTCATGGACGCCATTTTTTGGTCAACGGCTTTCCTGACTTTGGTTTCCACTGTTAGCCACATCTGAAGGTAGTCATTGGGGGATGGGGATGGGGTAATGGATAATGGTAATTCTCCCGGTTGTCCGTCACTTAGCAGTAACTCTTCTATACTCATCCGCAGGTGAGTAGTTTTACCATGCAGAGGGTCAAGGTTTTGGTCGCTGGGGTCAATGATCCAACGCTGGGGTTGGGTAGTATTTAACCACTGACGTAGCTGTTTACTGGTAGGTGTTTCCCCTAGGTGAATGACGATTTCCGGGGCTAGTTGTTGTGCTAGTTGGGGATTACGTAAAATCAGGTCGTAGGTGGAAATTAAATAGGGGTTAAGCTCAGCGTAATTTCGTAGGGGGGAGAGTCCCTCAGCTAATACGGGAAATTGTAGCGCTAGTGAAAGTTGAGCGATCGCACGACAATATGCTTGTGGTTTCTGAGTTTGAGCAACACCAGCGATGATAATTCCGCGTTGGGTTTGTTGCCATTTTTGGTAATGGGTAATGGGTAGTGGGTAATGGATAGCGGGGAATGGGTTAGTTTCTATGGCGGTGAAGAAGTCTTCCAACTCAAAGCAGTCGGGAGAAGCTAAACCGTCGGGAAGGGGAGCAAGGGGGTCGCGAAAGGGGATATTTAGATGTACAGGACCAGGTACAGGATAAAGCGATCGCTCCCAAGCGTGAATGACCGTCTGTCGTAGATAACAAAGTATCTCTCTATCTAGAGAGGGTGTAGCTAATTCGGTTTGCCAGTTGGGGTAGGTGCCGTATAACTTAACCTGGTCTATGGTTTGTCCGGAGTGACAATCTCGTAATTCTGGTGGTCTATCAGCGGTTAACACTAGCAGAGGTACGCGACTTTCCTTGGCTTCAATGACTGCGGGGTAAAAGTTTGCTCCAGCGGTTCCAGAGGTGCAAATTAATGCGGTGGGATTTCCTGTGGCTTTGGCTCTTCCCAGGGCAAAAAACGCCGCTGAACGCTCATCTAGGATGGAAATGACCTCAATGTCTGGTAATTGTTGTGCAAAGGCTACTGCTAGGGGTGTGGAACGGGAACCAGGACAAATTATAGCGGTGGTCAATCCCAGTCGCTTCAGGGTTTCGCTAAGGATAGAACCCCAAACAGAATTCGTGTTTCTCAAATCAATCGCCATCAATCAGAGTCCTGAGTGCTACGGTTTTTTTGGTCTGCTACCGTCAGACACTATAGCGCTAGACGTACAAGTAGGGTCGAAGCGATGAAATGTCTGTTGGATGAGAAAGCACATATGGCAGATTAATCAGCTTGTATAGTTCACTCACAAGCTAAGACGAGAGTAGAAATACTCTAGCGCTAGACGTTCAAGTAGCTTGGAAGCGATGAAATGTCTTTTGGATGAGAAAGCACATATCGGCGATTCATCAGCTTGTGTAGTTCACTCACAAGCTAGGACTAGAGTAGAAATACTCTAGCGCTAGACGTTCAAGTAGCTTGGAAGCGTTAAAATTTCTCTTGGTTAAAAAAACTCATCTACTCAGAACACAGGATAGAGAAACTCCAACCCTAGAGGGATATTGCTATGGATTGCATACATGTAACTGGAATTCGCGCTTATGGGTACACTGGCTATCTCCCGGAGGAACAAGTGCTGGGACAATGGTTTGAGGTAGATGTGAGTTTGTGGCTAGATTTAACAGTTGCAGGTGTGACGGACGCGATTGAAGAGACTCTCGATTACCGACGTGCGATCAGCAGCGTACAAAATCTGGTGAAAGTTTCTAAATTTGCTTTGGTGGAAAGATTAGCTACTGCGATCGCTGACTCTATCCTCGAATCATCACCACAAGTTACCCAAGTCCAAGTACGGTTAACTAAACCGGCTGCACCAATTCCTGACTTTGGTGGCAAAATTACGATTGATATTACAAGGCTTAAAGCAGACAGCTAAAGGCTTTGAAAGTAAATTTTTCCCTAGTGTTCAACGCTTCCTACTAAGCTTATGCGATCATTCGCCTAAATAATTAGCAACAGGGTTAATATTTCTTAAGTTTGTTGCTTTTTTTAACAAAATTTATCATTATAAAAATAATTAGCGACTTTCCGGGCAATCTCAGTATAAATTGAGTACAACGAAAAGATAACCTTGTAATATTCAAAGCACAATGTTATCCCAAAAAGCTCCTAATAACCGCAAAATATTACAACAATTGAAATTCACTGCAGCAATATTTTTAGCTGTTATATTAGGTAGTATTTTAGTTTCCAGCCAGCCAGTATTTTCTCAAAAACCAGTAGTCCTGAATTTGTTGATGACGGCACCGGATGCTCAACCTTGGAAAGAGGGAATAGTTGCAGATTTTGAAGCAAAAAACCCAGGAATTAGGATTAATGTGATTGAAGGACCGAATGCAACAAATTTAATTGAAGACCTATATACATCAGCGTTTATCTTGGGCGATTCTCCCTATGATTTGGTGAATATGGATGTAATTTGGGCATCTAAATTTGCAGCGGCTGGGTGGTTAATGGACTTAACAGAACGTATGAGTGCAGAACAATTAGCACAATTTTCACCGAAGGATATAGCAGGAGGAATTTATCAAGGTAAGTTATATCGCATTCCCATGCGTTCTGATGTGGGAATGCTTTATTATCGAGAAGATTTATTAACAGAAGCAGGATTGCAACCACCAGAAAGTTTTGCAGATTTAGTAAAAATTTCTCAAACTTTAAAACAACAAGGCAAGGTGCAGTGGGGCTATTTATGGCAGGGTAAACAATACGAAGGTCTATCGGCGATGTTTGTGGAAGTTCTAGAAGGGTTTGGTGGTTTCTGGGTGAACCCCAAGACCCTAGAAGTGGGACTGGATAGACAAGAAACTTTAGATGCGATCGCTTTCCTGAAACAGACGCTAAAAGATGGTATTTCTCCCCCTGGAGTTACAACTTATCAAGAAGAAGAAACCAGGAGAATTTTTCAAAACGGACAGGCAGCATTTTTACGTAGCTGGCCTTATGTTTGGCCTCTAGCGAATAAAGAAGATTCACCCATCAAAGGCAAAATAGCTATTAAACCAATGGTAGGTGCAGATGGTAAAGATGGTGGTGCTTGTTTGGGTGGTTGGGGTTTAGGGATTGCTAAAAATTCTAAATATCCTGAACAAGCTTGGGAAGCAATTCAATACTTTACCAGCCAAGAAGCACAGCGTAAATTTATTTTAAATGCTGGTTTTGTACCCAGCCGACGCGCATTATTTACCGACCCAGAAATTGTTGCTAAATATCCCCACTACCCGCAAATTTTGGCAGTAGTAGATAAGGCAGTTTTGCGTCCTCCCATCGCTCAATATGCTCAAGCATCAGACATTTTACAACGTTATCTCAGTGCAGCACTAACAAACCGCATGACACCAGAAAATGCCATGAAAGCAGCAGCAGCAGAAACTCGGCGGCTTTTAGGGAAATAGGGACTGGGGAATGGGGCATTGGGCATTGGGCATGGGGAATGGGGACTGGGTAATGGGTAATGGGTAATGGGTAATGGGGAGTGACTAATAACTAATGACTAATGACCAATGACTAATGACTAATGACTATGGACACTATTCGCAGTCGAGAACAACGGACAGCTTGGATTTTTTTATTACCAGCTTTGTTGCTGCTATTGTTAGTTTTTGGCTATCCGATTTTTCGAGCTTTTTGGTTAAGTTTATTCACGGAAAATTTAGGGACAAAACTCCAGCCAGTTTTCAGTGGAATAGATAATTATCTGCGGATGGTGGGGGATGGTCGGTTTTGGCAAAGTTTCTGGACAACAACGGTATTTACAGTTATATCTGTTTTATTGGAACTAGCTTTAGGATTGGGGATTGCTTTAGTTTTAAATCAGAGATTTTTTGGTCGTGGTATTGTGCGTACCATTGCTATTATTCCTTGGGCTTTACCCACTGCACTGATTGGTTTAGCTTGGGGTTGGATTTTTAATGATCAATTTGGGGTGGTCAATGATATTTTACTGCGCTTAGGGTTAATTAAAACAGGGATTAACTGGTTGGGGGAACCACTTTTGGCGATGGTAGCTGTGATATTTGCTGATGTCTGGAAAACAACGCCATTTATCAGCATTATCTTATTGGCTGGGTTGCAATCAATTTCGCCTGATTTGTATGAAGCTCACACTATTGATGGAGCGACACCTTGGCAAAGTTTTCGCCAAATTACTCTTCCTCTATTAATGCCACAAATTTTAATTGCGATGCTATTTCGTTTTGCTCAAGCGTTTGGTATTTTTGACTTAATTAGTGTGATGACAGGAGGTGGTCCTGGTGGTGCAACGGAAGTGGTATCATTGTACATTTACGCTACCGTCATGCGCTATTTAGATTTTGGTTATGGAGCAGCATTAGTCGTGGTGACATTTTTGTTGTTAATTGTCGTGGTTGCTATAGCAAGTTTATTATTGCGTAAATTGCAGACAAGTGAAAATAATTCGTAATTTGTCAGGCGTAATTATTAACTGCTGTTTTTAATAGACAGAGTAGGGAAATCCCAACCTTAAAAAATTCAGAAGCAATATCGAGTCTCTATAGGATTCAACACTCAGGACTTCATATGACTCTTATTCCCGAAGAATTCAACACTAAGACACAAGCAAAAGGATGGTTGCAAAGTATAGGTAAAAAAATATGGCTGCCCTTAGTAATTATATTAATTATGTTGTTTTGTCTTGCACCCGTAATGTGGCAATTGCTGACTTCTTTTAAAGAAAATCAGGATATTTCTGCAGTTCCTAGCGTATATTTACCTGGACGGATTACGCTTAGTCATTATCTTGATTTATTTACTAGACGACCTTTTTGGCACTACATTTTGAATAGTGCTTTTGTTTCGATTATTTCTACGGTTCTGTCTTTAGCTATTGGCGCTCCTGCTGCTTATGCTTTAGCAAGATTGCGTCCTTTGGGTGGTAATATAATTTTAGCATTAGTCTTGATAGTCACTTTATTTCCAGGAATTTTGTTGTTTTTGGGACTATTGGAAATTATCCAGGGGTTGCGACTGGGAAATAATTATTTGGCTTTGATTATTCCCTATACGGCAATTAATTTACCTTTGACAATATTAGTGTTACGTAGCTTTTTTCAACAACTACCTAAAGACTTGGAAGATTCGGCAAAAATGGACGGCTACAACACCGTGCAAATGCTAGTACAAATTTTATTACCTCTAACTTTACCAGCACTCGTGACGACAGGAATTCTCACCTTTATTTTTGCCTGGAATGAGTTTATCTTCGCTCTGACTTTTATCACACGGGAAGATATGAAGACAATTCCTGTCGCTGCAGCGCAATTAGGGAGTACATCGGCATTTGAAATTCCTTATGGTCCAATTGCAGCCGCAACAGTTGTAGGTACGGTTCCCCTAGTTTTACTGGTTTTGTTATTCCAGCAAAAAATTGTTCAAGGTTTAACTGCTGGTGCAGTGAAAGGATAGAGAATGGGGAAACCTCAATCTAAAATCCACGCATCCAAAATCCAAAATAGTAAAATGGCACAACTGGAATTAAGAAACTTAAATAAAACCTACAGTCCGAAAGTTGTCCCAGTCAAAGATATTAGTTTAACGGTGGATGACAATGAATTTCTGACTTTACTTGGTCCTTCGGGGTGTGGGAAGTCTACAACGCTGCGGATGATTGCGGGATTGGAAGAACCAACGGCAGGTCAAATTATTCTTGGAGGGGAAGATATAACTTATAAAAAACCAGGCGATCGCAACATGGCGATGGTGTTTCAAAGTTACGCGCTCTATCCCCACATGACAGTATACGATAACCTCTCGTCTGGACTGAAGTTGAAAAAAATACCCCCTGGGGAAATTCAACAGCGAGTTAGGGAGGTAGCACTGCTATTAGGGCTGGAAGAGTTACTAGAACGCAAACCCGGACAATTATCAGGGGGACAACGCCAAAGAGTAGCTGTTGGGAGAGCGCTGGTGCGACGTTCCCAGGTATACTTGCTCGATGAACCCCTGAGCAACCTCGATGCTTTACTGCGGGAACGAGTCCGCGCTGATATCAAACAAATATTCGCCACCCAAAAAGCACCTGTGGTCTACGTCACCCACGACCAAACAGAAGCCATGACCCTATCTACAAAAGTTGCTGTTTTGAATAACGGCTACATCCAACAACTTGACCCTCCCGCAGGCATTTATAATCACCCAGCTAATTTATTTGTAGCTGGATTTGTAGGCAGTCCACAAATGAATTTATTGACCCTACCTTGTCAGGGACGAAATGCTTTGTTGGGTGATTTTCCCATCCCTTTACCTCAGCTACCAACACTACCACCCCAAATTATTCTTGGTATCCGTCCCGAACACGTTCGTCTGGCTCAACCGGACGATAAACATACTATTCAAGGAAGAGTATTTTTAGTGGAAAATTTGGGTATGCACAACTTGGTCAGCGTCCGGGTTGAAAGCAACCAAAAAGAAGCGTTTTCCTTGCGTGCGTTATTGTCTCCAGAGCAAACATGGACTCAGGAACAGATTTCTTTGGCTTTGCGACCCCAAAATATTCACTGGTTTGATGTTCAGTCGGGGGATGCACTGGTGGTGAACCGACCAAGTAGGGTATGAGTTATTTAAGTCTTCTTGCTTGAGAGAAAATTACAGGCTGCAGAGCTAATTGCTTCCTGGTATGTGTCCAGAAATAATTAATCCTGAAATAAAGGTAGACCCTTTTGGCTAGGGATAATATCATGCGTGAATATAATACCTGAGAATGTTTACCATCTTCTGCAGAATTACCAGATTATGATGATAACTCCGTGGCTAGCGAACTACAAACACTAATATCTAATTTACTATTAGCCATTTTGTCTGCTATCTGAGAAAACTGCGATTATTGGTATTTTTGTTGAGTGTTGAAGTTTGACAGTTGGCGTTTACTATAACTGGAAAAATTGCCGTAACTTCGATTGGACTTTTGGTTGACGAATATACACTTGGGCTGCTTCAATTAAATTATCAATATTTTCTGGAGTAACATTATCCAGTTCATCACTCAAAGGTTTACCAGTTAACTGCCTATCTAGCTTAAATTGCAAGCGTAAAACCCGATTTTCTAGCACCTGTTTGGTAATATAATCATGCACATCAGATGAACCATCAAATAATACCCCAATAATCGGTACTGCCCATTGTACAGCACCCCATTCTTGGGCTTTTTCCAGAGGAATTACATCCGTTATATCTCCCGTTCCTAGAGACAGTACACTAATTTGGTCTAGGGAATAATTTAATCTGAGTGCTTCAGCAACAGCACAACTAGAAGGATTATTAGCAGCAACACCACCATCAACAGCAGAGTATATCCCACTTACGGAATAAACAGAAGTATTATCGGGTATTTCATTCCAGGGAGAATCTATTTGTGCTATGCGATTTACACCGTCATATTCTGCTATTTTGCGACTCTGACCGCTACCTTTTCCCGATGTAATATTAATCTCCATATGCTTATATTCATCTTCAATTGAAGACGAATTCTCCGCTAGAGTAATAGTTCTTGCGGTTGCTTTTTGAGCTATACCTTCTGCTTGTTTATTGAGTCTATGCGCTGGAAAATAAGTTGGAGCAGAAGCAGAACAAACGCATACTTCCCACAGAGGAATATTACCATATGCTTTATCTTGTCTCCAACTTTTAAAAAAAATTGGTTCTCGGTTTATTGTGTCATAGGAACTAATTAACAGTAACGGTGCAGTTATATCCCATAGTTTTTTATTCCCAAAAGTTTCTTTCATAACTTGAATCAAACCCGCATCAGAATATTTGGGAGCAGACAAGCCATATTGAATTACTAACCCAAGTCTCTGGGGTGATAAACGACTTTTGTAAGGAAAAATTAAGGCACTTTTTTGTTTATATAGTCTAATGATATCTTGACTGCGTTTCCCTGTAGCTATAGCAGATGCTAAAATCGCTCCCGTAGAGGTTCCGGCAATCAAATTAAAATACTGATTTAAAGGCTTATTGATTAACTTTTCTACCTCCGCTAGCATAGTTGCGGCAATCACACCCCTTACTCCACCACCATCTAAGCTCAAAATCCGAAAAGGCATTGTTTTTTCTCCAAATCCTGAAATCACCCTGGTATTTTGTTAAATCTAACACGTGAGAGCTAGTAAATATTAAACAAGATGTTAGAGATTTTGTTTTACATGTTCATAAAATATAATTTTAATCAATTTCACTGATGACTCATGACTCCTGGCTATTCACTAATACAAAATAAATAATTGCAATTAGTCGTTCCCCATATACCCCATATAATATCCATTATGACAAAATATATCCTCAAAAAATAGTGCTAGTAAATAAATAAAATTCATAATTATTTGACTGCACAATCAGGATGTTTTTAAGAAAGTATAAATAAATCAACTAAAGCTTTTAGTTGTAATGCGATCGCGCTGCGATCGCAACTCCAAACATTTAGCTTGCTCGATGTGAATCTATGTCTACCTCCTTAACGACCACCGCAATATATTAGAATATCATTAATAAGAGCGATAAGTGTGTAATGGAAAAAACAGAAAAACAAAAAATGCTATCAGGAGAATTATATCTGGCTGATGACCCAGAATTATCCGCAGAAAACAAGCGTGCTAGTCGTCTCCTAAGAATGTATAACTCCACCACTGAAGAACAATCAGAAGAACGGAGACAAATTCTCCAAGCACTATTGGGTAAGATAGGTAAAAAAATTTCCATTGCCCCTCCCTTTCACTGCGATTATGGCAGCAATATTTATGTCGGCAATAACTTTTATATGAACTATGGTTGTGTAATTTTAGATTGCAATCTAGTTGAAATTGGTGACAATGTATTATGCGCGCCTTACGTGCAAATTTACACAGCATATCACCCGACAAATCCAACAATTCGTCTGACTGGGAGAGAACTTGCTGCACCAATTAAGATTGGAAATAATGTCTGGATTGGTGGGGGAGCAATTATTTGTCCCGGTGTCACCATTGGCGAAAATACAACTATTGGTGCTGGTAGCGTCGTTGTTAAAGATATACCAGCAAATGTTGTCGCAGCTGGTAATCCCTGCCAGATTATTAGAAATATAGTTCACTGATATTCCAACATATCTAACCAATGACTCCACTTATTTTTGAAGGATTAATTGCTTAATTATAGGTAGCAGTTTTTTTAGTCATCCCCGTCCTTAAGGAGGGGGTCTTTAATCAGCGCGATCGCATTATTTATAATTCTACCTAATCATTAAATGATTTAACTTTACATATTCGTATACATAAATCTACACTTATCGCAATTTGACATTTACAATTGTCGGCTTATTGAAAAATTTTCTTGATTATTTACGAATTTACAAGGGATTGATAATGTAGTATGATTTTTTCATACTCTCGGCGGCGTATGACAAATTTTAAAACATAGATGTGAAACGACCAAAATCCGTGAAATATTCTTGTGTACATATAATACAAACAGCGATTTTTCGGAGGATTTCGGGAAGTTTTTTCCAAATAAATATCCTTGAATTTTACATAACTTAACTTTTTAGTTTTGGGTATTGACGGAGATTTACAAGGGAGTATAATTACCACCCTGGATTATATAAATGAGTAATCTCAGACTTGGGATTGGAGACAAATCCAAAAATCCCAAATCTAAAAGACCTAATTAAGAATTTGGGTCAACGGGTGTTTGATTAGAGGACTGTTGTTCAGCTGGTTGGGGGAATGAGATTGGTGCTTGGACGGTAGTCTGCAAAGCTTGCATTAATTGACCAAGGGCGGATTGAAGTTGTGAGCCTGGGTCAACAGCAACCCAACCGTTAGCAGTTAACTGACGGACTTCAAAGTGCAGGTGAGGACCTGTGGAGTTACCTGTACTGCCGACGCGACCGATAACGGTTCCCCCCTCGACCCACTGACCGGGTTGGACAAAGATTTGTGAGAGATGTCCGTAGAGGGTTTGTTGGGTAATGTTGTGGTTGAGAACAACAGTTAAACCGTAACCGCCGACAAAATCCGCGATTTCTACACTGCCGGGGTAAGCAGCTATGACTGGCGTACCCATCGGTGCCCCCAAGTCAGCACCGGAATGGAAGCGACGGTCGCCGGTAATTGGATGCATTCGCCAGCCAAACAGGGAAGTAATGGGTGAAGGTAGAGAAAGTGGGAAAACAAGTCCGCTGCCGCTACCGTTGGAGAGCGCTAGGGGACTCTGAGGCTGCCAGTTAAAGGTGGGTAGGGGAATAGTACCGTAGTCAGCTAGGCTGGGGCGGGGTGTCATGTTGCCATTGTCCATCATGGGTGCAGCCAAGGCGATGACTTGTGGGGTGGTATTAATAACTTCACTACCGTTGAGAATCCCTTGGGGTAGGACTTCAGGAGTAGTAGGGTAGAGAGTGGGAGACATGGGTATGGTAGCAAGGCGAGTCCCGCGATATCCCGTCTTGTTAGCAGCAATAGCATTTAACCGATTGGGGGTAACCCCTGTCCAACGACTAGGTGGTAGATTACCAGTAGAGGTGGTGGTGATATTTCCTAACCGACGACGCTGGGGTAAATTGCTTAAAACTGGAGGATTATTCACCTCCCTCACAGAGGGATTACCGTTAGGGGGAAGATTTATATTTCTTGTTTGACTGACCCTAGGAAGATTTGTACTGGCGTGGGGATTGATGCGAACGACAGCGCTTGTCTGACTTTTTCTGACCCAACTAGCTACTTCCCCTGTGTGAGGACGATTATTTCTGCTCGCTACTGGCTGCTGGGGTTGCTGTTGCGCGACTGGGGGAGTCGGGCAACCATTAGCTGTTACTCCTTGGACGGAAGGCGAAAGTGTGCGGCAGTTATTAGCTCCTGCCGCCATTTCTGAAGATAATGGTGCTTGACGATCGCCCGTTGCTCCAATGCTGTAATCAGTGGGGTCTATATAGGCGCTGCTGCTATCGCTGGTCTGTTCAGGACTAGGAGAAGCAATAGTTGTGGGGGAGACAGAGGGAAGCGGAGAAACTACAGCAGAAGGAGTTGCTTCTGGCGTAGAAACTTCTACTGGGGGTTTTTCTCTTCGCAGCCGTAGGCGTCTTCTAGGGGTAGTAACTTCTGTTGTTGGTTTGCGCCTTCTAGTTGGGGCAGTTGATTCTGAAATCTCAACCTGGGGTTTTTCCCTTCTGATTGGCTTAGGTGTCTGAGAAACTTCTGCCAGGGGTCTTTTACGTCTTCTGGAGGCTCTTCTAGAGGGACCAGGGGTATTAGCAGTAGTTTGTGTAGATTCTTGCTGCCGTCGCTGTCGCAGCCTTTGGACTATGGAAGATGAAGAGCGTCGCTGTAGGCGTTCTGACCAACGAATCTTGGGTCTAGATGTCTCCGACTCCGAATTATTGGAGGTTCTTTGTGATGCTGGTTTTTCTTGCTGGGTGGGGGTTGCTCTTTGTCCTCCTGCTGGTTCGACTGTGGGGACAATGTTATCCACTGGTGCTTCAGTTTGAGCCACCACCAAGCCACTACTGAGAAGACTCAAGCCACTAATGCAAGTTAGACTTTGTGCTATCAGGGAGCGCTGCCATAAGCGATGCATGGGTTTTTGGGCAGAATTTTTTCTCTGGGTCATTGGTTGTCTCGCTTCGTTGTTCGCCTTAAGAGTTCATGCCACTCAATTTTTGTTCTAGTTTCCGAATCAGGTTCCGAATTTAGACAAAAGGGGGAATCAGTCAGAGGATTTGTTGTAACCCAGACTGATTGTACCCGGAGGGCAATATATTTCTTCGGGAGTGGTTTGGGAGTTAGATGGCGATCGCTCGCTGTTTTGAACTCTCAGTTCTCCGGTGGGAGTAACACCAACTACAATTCCTGAATTGTGATTGATGGTTAATTTTTGCCCCATACTCGTCAATAATTCGAGGTAAGCAGGCAACAAATCATTTACTCCTTCGTTCTTATAACGCTGCCAACCGGAATGAATTCCTCGTAATGTTATAACCACTAGCATTTCAAGAGAGTCAATACTTACTAACCCACTCTCGGTTTGCCAAGATTGCAAATTTATTCCCGTTTCTGGTACTGGATTTGCCCAGTTAATTCCGACACCCACTACTGCTTTGGTAATTTTTCCTTGCTGGATTTTTGTTTCCGTAAGAATACCGCCTAATTTCCGATTATTGATTACCAAATCGTTAGGCCATTTGATACCCACGGGAATACCACAATTGCGGAATTGGCTGGCAATTCCCCAAGCAGTAGCTAAAGTGAGGTGGAAACTATGGGAAACTGGTAACTTGGGTGCGATCGCTTGACTCAGGTAAAGTCCACCCACAGGTGAAACCCACTGCCGACCCCATTGTCCCCGTCCAGATGTTTGCGTTTGGGCAATAACTATAGTTCCTGGTTCAGCACCCTGTGCAAGTAATTCCCAAAGGGTTTGGTTGGTGGAAGGGATAGTGTCAAAAACATGCAAATTTCGAGCGATCGCATCACTTGACGTTGCTCTAATGGTTGTTTCTAACAGTTCCCGATTCAATGTCACACCAATACCCCGTCCTTAAGGACGGGGACTAAACCCCGTCGATCAAGTTAACATTTATTCGCACGCTGATTTTATTTTTTTAGTTTAAATTTCAATGCATACTTGGCAATGGCGTTCTTGGGAAGGCTTACCCTATCTAAGTTGTAGTCTTCTCCAACCTTGGAGTCACGGCTTTTTTAGCCAGCATTTTTCTCCCCGTCAACCCGCAGAGTTAACCAAAGTCCTGCATCCAGAGGCTGAGACTTATCGTCTTAAACAGGTACATGGTAACAAGGTGCTATCTCCCAGTGAAATAATTGAGCTAGTTGCTAGAAGCTCAACTGATGGCAATGGTGAGGACAATACAGTTTTTGCGGAAGCGGATGGTTTAATTTCCGAGAGTAGCGCTCAAGCAGTGTGGGTAGCTACGGCTGATTGTACACCCGTGCTGATTGCGGATGTCAAAACTGGACAGGTATCAGCAATTCACGCTGGGTGGAGGGGCACAGCCCAAAAAATTGTCCCGCAAGCAATTGCTCGCTTGCAAGCTAGAGGGAGTAAGCTGGATGATTTACGCATCGCTATGGGTCCAGCTATCTCCGGTAAAGTCTACCAGGTATCCACCCAGGTAGCAGCAGAAGTCGGGGCGAGTATTCTCCCCCAGGATGAGATGGAAACTATTGTTAATGCTTTAATTGAGCTACCTAACTCCCCTTTATCACCCGACCCAGAACCAGGAAAAGTACGTTTAGATGTCCGTCGCGTCAATGCCCTACAACTAGAAAAAATGGGTATCACAACCGAACAGGTGGCGATCGCACCTCATTGTACCTATCTAGAGCCAGAAAAATTCTTTTCCTATCGTCGGGACAACTTGAAGAAGGTGCAGTGGTCAGGAATTGTTAGTGGGTAATGGGTAATGGGTAATGGGGAATAGGGAATGGGTAATAGGGAATGGGTAATGGCAATACTCTAGTGTCCTCCTTGTCCTCCTTATCCCCTTTGCTCCCTGCTTTCCTGTTCCCCTGCTTCTTTCCTTACTGCCTCTTACCTTGTGCTTATTTGATTACTAGGGGATGAGACCAGGTATTTCAGGTGTTGGGGATGGTGTGGGTGTGGGTGTGGGTGTGGGTATTGGTTCGGGACTAGGGGATGGTGTGGGTGTGGGTGTTGGTTCGAGACTTGGGGATGGTGTGGGTGTTGGTTCTGGTGTTGGTACTGGTTCAGGGGTTAGTGTTGGGGATGGTGTGGGACTTGGGGATGGTGTGGGAGTTGGTGTGGGTGTGGGTGTTGGTGGCTTTGGAGTACCGCCATCAGTATTTGTATCCCTCACAGGTTTATTAGCAATTTCAAAACCCACTAGTCCAGGGAAAACTCGACTTCCAGGACCGAAGATGTCCACCTGTACTATTTGAGTTGGAGATGGAGAGGTTGGAGGAGTAGTGTCATTTCCACCTGTGTTAGGTGCAGGAGCAGGAGGAGTAGTGTCATTTCCACCTGTGTTAGATATAGGAGCAGGAGGAGTAGTGTCACCTGATATCCTGACAATCAGGGTACGGTCGTCGATGAAAGTAATCGTCTGTGTTGGAACAACGAAGATAGTTTGAGTGATTGGAAGAGTGACGACGGTTATTGTCCCACCTGTAGTACCAACTGATGTACCACCATCCACAGGAACACCATTATCTGTGGTGGGTGTACCGACCGTCACACCAGCAGATACTAAATTAGGTGGGGGAATAACTGGTGCTGGGATAAAGTTAGCGGTATTGCTCAAGTCAACAGCGTTCAAGCTAGGGTCAGGGGTAAGACCTGTAAAGCTGCTGGTTGTGAAATCAAACTCCCCAAATACCTGAAAGGATACATTGGAGCCGACATTGCTGCCAGTGATAAAGTTACCAAAATTATCCCGGAAGTCAAAATTCGTCGAACTGTTGCGGCTTCTAAATTCCAGAGGTGAGAAATTATTGGCAGAACCACTACCGGAACCAGAGATATCAAAATTCACTGGACCGATAAACCCAGTGAAGCAACCACAGGGGTCTTCACTTAAAAATCCAAAGGTGTCGGAAATGGAAAGTCTTGCACCGCCAAAACCCGTACCTTCAATTGTCAGATTAGTGCCTTCAATGTTTAAGGTGAAGTCTGTTTGAGCATCTTCGCTTTCAAAGAACAGGTCGCCAGTCTGACGATCAATAGTGCTGTCTTCGTTAGGAGTACCTCTACCTGTAAACCGGAAGTTGGTGCGTCTTTCAGTCAGGACAGTAGTATCGGGAAATGCAAACTCTGTGACATTATTGGGTGTCCCGAACCGAATAGACGGCGGTAAACCGATGACACCACTGGGTAAAGAAGCATCCAATTCCCCAACAAATAGTTTGCCATCACTGGCTGTAAAGTTAGCTTGAGACGCGGGACTTAATGTTGTACCCACCACTGGTAAAAATATGGGGGAAACCGTACCTTGAACTTTCGGATCTATCAACGTACCCGTGAGAAAACCTAAGTCAGGAGTAAAAGACGTGACTGTAAAGTTCAGACTTGTCGGGATGTTGGCGAAGGGTACGGGGTTCCCGGCTGGATCGAAACCACGACCAGAGAGAAAACCGCCTATATTCCCAGTATCACCCGTTGTCGGTAGACGGTCGCCAATCGGGTCTAATCTACCCGTCGCGGGTACGAAGCGAGAATCAATGGTGATACCATTAGGAGTTTCAATTCTCAAGGTGCGGGTAGCCGCATCAAATAGTACGGTATTCCCGCCATTATCTGGAACAAAAAAGCTCGCGTCACCAGTAAAACGTCCACCTGTAACTTGAATTTGAGCAACAGCAGGTTTGGCGATCGCCAAGCTGGTAGCTAAGCCAAGAAAGAGTGCATATTTTTTATTTAACGGTAAAAGCATAGTTTAATTCTGGGTAGGTTGTGGGATGAGGAATGGGGTTGGGGGAATGAACAAATTTATTCCCCAATGCCTAATGAGCAATGGTTGTTTCTAGAAAGCAAACGTTGTCCGCACGGCACCAATAGTGATGGTGTCGCTAGCGGGAGTATTAGCTGGGTCGAAAATCACCACAACACCAGGGGTAACGCTAATGTTGTTCGATACCCGGAAGCGATAAAATGCTTCTACATGGGTTGTCGTTCCTGGTTGGTCGCCTGGTGTTCCTAAACCACTAGCAAAAAAGTCAGGAATATTGCGTCCTACTGGTAAGTCACTATTGGTAATTCTTGGTGGTTGACCGACATAAAGCCCTCCCAAATTACCCCGTCCAAATAAATCGGGGAAATTCAGGAACGCCATCCAGTTAAAAGTCTCGACACTACCCGAACGTCCAGAAAGTTCACTAGTGGTAAAACCAGCCCAACCACCTAAAGTTACCTTGGGTGTAATTTGCCAAGCTACTGTTCCGCCAAAGGCGTTGGTTTTGATTGGCGCTCTAGAACTTCCCGTCGCGGGATTAAATACTGGTACGGCGACAATCTCATCACCTACCCCTGTACCCAACCTACCAAATGGCGAGTAAGCGTTAACATATTGCAAGGCAATATCTAACTGTTTGATTGGTGAGACAACTAGCTGCGCTCCGGTGACAGTTTCCCCATTCGTACCACCAAATACCCCATTACGTGCATCGGAGGGTGTACTGGCAGCATACACGCCTTGCAAGCTGATACGTGGGGTGATTTGCCAATCGAAACCCACACCACCAGTCCCGTTACCAATATTAATAATTGGGTTGCGTTGAGCAAAGCGAGAAATCGGACCGAAACCGGCACTTTCTACCCGGTTTGCACCTCGGAAAACGTTGACTGGGTTTACTCCCGCTGCTCCAGCAATGACGGCGAAGTTGCCGATGCGGTGACGATAAGTCAGGTCACTCAGCACTAAGTCACCATTACCCGTATCTCCCTCATATCCCAAGCGCACGTTGTTAGTCAACACAGGATTCCCCGTGTTACCACTACCTGCTTGCAATCCCGTGAGTAAGATGCTGTTGGGACTAAACTGCGTCAGCAGACTTAACTGCACATTGCTGATGACGTTGATATTGTTTGTCGTGTCTTCTCTATCCTTTATTCCATCCACCGGGAAGAAGTCCGCTTCGTTGCCGCTGCGTCCCTGAATCCCAATTACCGCTTGTCCAAATAGCTTGGTGGTTGTGGAAAATTGATTGGCTTCCAGTTCCGCTGTTCTGGCTTCTAAGGCGTCTACCCTGCCGCGTAAAGAAGCTAATTCAGTACTAAATTCTTCTTGTAAGCGTTGCAGGGTAACTAAATCTTCTTTCTTCACCAAGTTACTGGTGGTGGTGTTAATTAATTCCGAGATTTTCTCCAAACAAGCATTTACACCGGCGGCAAATTCATAGCGAGTCATGGCTCGATTGCCGCGAAAGGTGCCGTCTGGATATCCCGCAATGCAACCATACCTTTCCACTAAAGATTGCAATGCTAAAAAAGCCCAGTCTGTGGGTTGTACGTCTGATAATTGCGATACAGAGGTGACTTGCGCCATACTATCCTCTGCCGCAGGAGTGGGAGTAGTGGTAATATCTGTTTCGGCGGTAATTGTTTCTGCTGCTACCGGATTTTGATTTGTCTCCGTAGTCGGAGAAGTTGTAATTTGATTACTAACTAGTGATAAATCTGCAACAGACGCCTGGTTATCCTCGGTATTATTTGTTGTGAATGCGTCAGTATTTGATCGTGGCAATTCTGAAGCCGTATCAGCTTTATTAGCTACGTCTAATGAGGTTTCTGCTTCGGTAATTATTAGTGTTGATTTATTTTTTTCTGCTGCTTGAGCAGGAGCTTGAATAGCATAAAAACAGCCAATAGCTGCTAATGCAAGCACGTAGCCAGCGGCTTTTGATTGATTCATATTTGACAATATTTAATGCACCACACTATTTAGATAGTAAAGCATTTATCTGACAAATTTAGTAAGTGATTTAACAAAATTCACAGTTTTTATACATTAATTTTATGGCAAATACGGATATTAATTATTAATAACAAGAGAAGAAAACTTGATTACAGAAATCACGCAAATAATCTTTAAAGATGGGTTGATGGGGTTAATTTATTAACATTGATGTCAAGGTTAGGGTGTGGTAACAGTGACAGTATGGAGGCAGAAGGGTGTCTTCTGCTGACTTCAAACCAGATGAGGAATATTAACCACAGATGAACACTTCGGAACACAGATGGAAAGAAATACACTCACGCATAGTGTCGCTGCTCTGTTGTGAGTGCGTGAGGATTTGTCCTCACGCACTTAACAATAGCTTTCAATACTTTTAGGCATTACGCAGAAGTAAGGAAAAATCAACCTTACTAGAACACAGAGAACACAGAGTTTCAGAGAGTTTTTGCTTAAGTCCTGACCTCATTTGAGAACTTCAAGTAAAATCTCTTGATGCATCATTGCTCGCTCCACTAAAGACTGAAGTTGGTCTGGTGAAAGCGCTCTGCCGTTGACAAAATGCTCTAACCATGCATTACTAATAAAGTTCGGGTCAGACGGTAAATTTTCTAAATCCCAACCAGGCATTTCCAAGTCACTCATTAACTGCTTGACCTTGGGGTCATAACTGAGGGCAAAACAGCGACAGCCTTCTGAAGCTGCCATAATTAAACTATGCAGACGCATCCCAATTGCCATTTCTACACCACGAAATACACCTTTGAGAACTTGGGGGTCTTCTAGAGATAGAATCTGGCTATCATAAGGAAGTTGCGGTCTAATAGCTTGGGCGATGGATAAATCTTGTTTGTCTTGAAATGGTAGCAGTACAATAGAAGCTTGCGTTGCTGTCTGGAAATCAATCAAAGCACGGGTAAGATTAGCTAGACGCCTTGCTGTTAGTTGGGGATGGGAACGCAAAGTCACAGCTACTCGTGGTGTCCTGGTCTCCCACAGACCCTCTACTGGCTTAGCTAATAGCCCCCACACAGGGTCAGGAGCGATAAGAGCAGGAGCTTGCCATTGGGATAATATAGCCGCAGAAGCGCGATCGCGAACGCTGACTTTTGTACAACCAGTAAAATTACTCCGTGCTAAAACACGAGTCAGCGGACGTTTTAGTGGACCAATACCCTGTGCCCAAGCGATGGTTTTTAGCTTCATTGTCTGAGCTATGGTCATCAGTCCGCCATAATACAAGGGGCTGATGGTGCTGGTGACATCTTGGATTAAACTACCCCCACCCCAGATAAATGCATCAGAGGAACGCAAAGTTTGGAGTACGCTTTTGGGGGACATGCGATCGTAAGCTTCCACACCATAGCGCTGCTGAGTTTCTTCCGGGTTTCCAGAGAGAACCACAGGGGTGACATGCTCTGGTAGCATTTGTAAAAGCGTTGCTAGCAATGCTTCGTCCCCTGCATTCCCTTTACCGTAATACCCACACAAAACCGCCCGCATTTTAGACATTGTGAATTTTGGATTTTGGATTTTGGATTATAAACTTTTTTTACACTCGTTCCTAGATATACCAGGGAAGACGCTACAAGTGGCTGTGCCACTTTATATTCAGTATTCCCCGTTTTTTGCTGTTACGAGAAACAACTCAAAACTGGTGTCAGGGTGGGTTTACCCAGTTAATCTGTGAACCCTGCTCCGACAATTCACAACTCAAAACTAATTCTATGCACGCTCTTTCTATACCAACCTGGATTATTCACATTTCTAGCGTGATTGAGTGGATCGCTGCTATCTGGCTGATCTGGACTTACGGTGAACTCACACGCAACAGTACTTGGTGGGGATTATCCCTCGCCATGTTACCAGCATTAATTAGTGCCATGTGTGCTTGTACTTGGCACTATTTTGATAACGTTACTTCTCTAGAGTGGTTAGTGGTAGTGCAAGCTGCGATGACATTGCTGGGTAATTTTACCCTAATGGTGGCTGGTTGGTGGATTTGGCAATCTAGCCGTATAGGGAATGGGTAATGGGGAAGAGAGACTAATGACTAATGACCAATGACCAATGACCAATGACCAATGAATAAAGAAACTCTGTTTGCTCTATCACTGTTTCCCTATTTGGGGTTCTTGTGGTTTATCACCCGTTCCGGACAGATGCCACGTTTAGCTTTGTATGGATTTTACGGCACCTTGGTATTTGTGGGTGTGACTATCCCAGTGGGAATTTATTCTCAAGTGCATTATGGTCAGTCTCTAGCAAATGTGGACTGGTTGCATGGGGGTGCAGAAGTGTTTTTAACCCTTTCTAATATCTTGATTGTGCTGGGGTTTCAGCAAGCGGTCATGGAGAAGAAACAATAAAGTTATCACCAGAAACAAGAATCCGAGGACAGAATAAATGGAAATCATTCCGGCGATAGATTTACTGGCAGGTCGTTGTGTGCGACTTTATCAGGGAGACTACGACCAATCGCAAGTCTTTAACGAAAACCCTGCGGATGTCGCTAAACAGTGGCTAGACCAAGGTGCAAGTAGATTGCATATAGTGGATTTAGATGGTGCAAAAGCTGGTAAGGTCGTTAATCATAAGGCGATTGAGGCAATTGTCCAAGCTGTTAATATTCCGATTGAATTGGGTGGGGGTTTGCGCGATCGCACCGGCGTCCAAGAAGTACTATCTTTAGGTGTACAATGGGCGATTCTTGGTACTGTTGCGGTGGAACAACCCCAGCTTGTGGAACAACTGTGTCAGGAATTCCCAAACCAGATTATTATCGGTATTGATGCTCGCAACGGTAGGGTAGCGACTCGTGGTTGGTTAGAAACTTCCGAAGTTCAAGCAACCGAACTAGCGCAAAGGATGCAACAATTAGGTGCTGCAGCTATTATCTACACAGATATTCACCGCGATGGTACTCTGGCTGGACCGAACTTAGATGCTTTGCGTGAACTTGCTGCGGCTATTTCGATTCCCATCATTGCTTCTGGTGGTGTGAGTTCGGTAATTGATTTGTTAAGTTTACTTGCACTTGAACCCCTTGGAGTCAAGGGTGCAATTGTTGGTCGCGCTTTGTATACTGGCGATATTTCCCTCAAAGAAGCTCTACAAGCGGTAGGTCCTGGTCGAATTCAGGATATCCCACCCAATTTTGGCTTTTCTAGCTTTGCGTGATGGACTCTTTGGACTCTTGAGGATAAGGGAAGGGAGATTACCTCTAGATTTTACCTCTTCCCTTGAGAAACTTTAGCAAAATTTATCCAAAACATTTTGGAAATTTTCCGGATTAGTAACTTCCGCAATTGGATCACAAGTAGTAGAGATAAATAAATCTAGAGGATAGTTACTATGAGTAATCCACAACCCAAAGATAGAGGTACTCCCCGACGCACTGGTGATGGTGGTAATAGAATAAAAATCAAGAGTCTAAAGCCACAAGCCAAAAACAGTAAGTAACTAGCTAATTAATGGTTTCAGTTCTAGTTGTCGAGTACTAATTTTCCCTTAAATTTACGTTTTTTATTTGGGATTTTCTAGACGCACATCACAACAGCAAAGACGACTAAAAAGTTTGGGTTTCCTAATTAATATAGAGACGTGTAGAGGAACACGGCTCTATTTTTTTTTAGATATATAGCGCTTCCCACGCTCGTGAGGTATCGCAAGAAAGAATTAACCGCCGATAGAAGAGGATGGACGCTTTCTTAAGCCGATAAATTTGTACCTCAGTAGACTAGGAAACGCTATATATAGCAATCCTATTTGATTTACAAACTGTAGCTGTTCAGATTCCCGACTTCGCAGAAGTTGTCGGGAATCTTGGCGTTTACGAATCCTCCACGGACTGCTATAACTTCGATTAGGCATGGGGAAACGTATGGGGAAGCTGACAAGCTTGTCGAGTGCTTCCAAAGACGTTTCCAGGACTTACGATAGTGTCACAATTGGTCATAGGTGCGTGACGCCAAAAGTCTTATTCTTACGTTCAAATTTTTTCGTAGCGTCACACACCCTACAAGAAAAAATGTGCCAGTTGCGTAAGTCCTG
>JAYKJH010000049.1:0-15816 GCA_035285345.1 Nostocaceae cyanobacterium
CAGAAACCCGGTTTTTCCCAGCCGGGTTTCTTAATATTTAGCGGAATTTCTCAACCGCAATATATGAATTTCCTTAAATATCAAAATAGCGTCGGAAGCGTGGGTCTAGGTTATTTGTCTTTTTTTGATTACATGTCAGACAAAGAGTTTGCAGATTACTAATATCATTTTGACCACCACGGGAAAGGGGGATGATATGGTCAATAGTTAAGTTAGTTTCCTGTGTGGTTTTCCCGCAACTTTGACATTGATATTTATCGCGTTGGAAGACGTATTTTCTGACTTCTTTGGGGATGGGAATACGGGGGGTTTTACTCATATTTGAAGTTGGGTTAGTTGCGAGAATAAATAATTAACCGCAGATGAACGCCGATGAACGCCGATAAAAACGTCTTGGGAAAGATTAGACCTCTTGGATAAATATTTTTTTGTCTCACGCACCAGCGGAGCGAAGCACGGAGTGCGTTAGACGCAAAGACGCAAAGAAAAACGCGAAAAAACTGACTTTTGCTCATAGGTATATTACATTATTCTAAATTCTTCCCCTCGCGTTCTTCGCGTCTTTGTGGTTCGTTTAAAAAACCACATATGAACACAGATATCGGCGCGTTAGGCTATGACTAACGCACTGGTAAATTGTATTTATTCATGAGGTAATTTCATTTAGTTTCTGACGCAAGTCATCCAGGGGTGATTCGATTTCAGCGAGTTCTGGTGTTGGTTGAGGTTCGGGTTCGTCGGGACAGAATTCTAGAGTTATTTGGATGCGGAATTTCCCTTTTTGCCAAGTTTTACCAGGTTGTAAAACCTCACATTCTACACCCTCATTAAACCAAACAAGGTTATTTTTGAATTCTGGGAATACACCTCTTCCTTGATTCTCCCAATTATCTCTCAAAGTTTCCCAGCATTCATTTTTTAATAATTTGCAAATTTCCTGCCATAAACCACCTGATGTAAACAGAAAATGCTTAATCTGGACTACCGAATCGTTACTAATGTTTTGAAATGTTTTTTTCATGTTCATTTAAATATAAGGTCTCTATTTTCTCATTTGGTGGTTTCATTTGTCATCCGACACAAGTCATCGAGGGGTGAGTCGATATATCTTTCACTACGGGAGGTAGAACCTCCCAGATATTGTTCCCAGGTTGAACCTGGGAACGAGAAGAATATATCAGTTAACAAATACGGGGAAGTTTTATTTATTCATGAGGTAGTTTCGTTTAGTTTCTGACGCAAATCATCGAGGGGTGATTCAGGTTGTGAAGTTTCAGGTTCATCAGGAATAAAATCTACACTGACTCTAATTCTCAGTTTTCCCTTCTGCCATCCTTTTGCACCAATTTTTAGGATTTCACAATCTTTTCCCTCTGCAAACACTTTTATTGTTTCATGTATATGTACTCCCTTCTCACTTAGAGCAGAAGATAGGATACTTGATACCTGATATTTATCTGTAAATGCATAACTTACTGCAGTTTTTAATAAACCAATTTTAAACATGTGATTTGATGAAAATGCCAAAACATCGTCATCACTACAATTTTCTAAATGAGAGTTGTATTCCATATAGCCTCCAGTAAAATTAATTTCAAATATAGCCTCAATAATTAAAACCAGGCGACTAGAAGTCGCAACTACACAAGCAAAGTCCGGATGGTGTCCGGATTTATAGAATTTAATTACTGTGTGGCTTCATTTAGCCTCTGACGCAAGTCATCAAGAGGTGATTCAGATTGGTTGATTTGTGGTGTTTCTAGAATCTCTTCATCTTCAGCATAGAATTCCACGCTGACTTTAATTTTTACTTTTCCTTTTTTCCACTTTTTATCACCAAGGTTGAGAATTTCACAATCTATACCGTCTTTACCAAAAGACTTCACAGCATCCCAATAACCATTAGGATGTAATTTATGAAAGTCTAGAGATACGCCTCGATATCTTAACTGTTCATTAAACTTTTCTACTACATTGTCAACAAATGATTCCTCGGCAGCTTTTCTAAATTTTCCAACTTTAAATGTGACATCTTCCGGAAATGACAAAACATCATTATCCCCACAATCTATCTGCTTAAATTTATCTTCCATATCAATCTCCACACACATAAATCTATCACCTGGATTATTATACTTCTAAATTCTTCCCTTCGCGTTCTTCGTATCTTCATAGTTAATTCACATTCTTCTTTGCGCCTTTGCGTCTTTGCGCGAGAAAAAAACAGAAAAAATGGTGCGTTACACTATCGCTAACGCACCCTACAAATTTCCGGGATTAATTAAAAAAACCACAGATGAACACAGATATTGGTGGGTTATATTATGACTAACGCACTGGTAAATTGTATTTACTCATAAGGTAATTTCATTGAGTTTTTGACGCAAGTCAGCAAGAGGTGATTCGGATTGGTTGATTTGTGGTGTTTCTTGCGGTTCTGGTTCATCTGGGCAGAATTCTAAGCTAATGTCAGATATAGATGTTTTTTCTGTCTCTGCTCCTTGAGGACGGATTTCTATAGTTACGTGAATTCTCAATTTTCCCTTTTCCCAATTTGTAGCTCCCATTCTCAGAAGTTCACAATCAATACCTTCATTTATTGAACTCCATTGTATCTTCATGTTTTCAGCCTTGAATCCTAATTTAGAAGGGATGTTTATCGACAACAGTATATTATGCAAATGAGTTTGTAGCTTTATTGAAGATGAAGACTTACTAATATAATCGTTTAATTGCGTTTGAAAAGAATTCTGGAAATCATTCTTGAATTGACATACCTTAAACAAATGAACTCCCTGAAATGACAAAACATCATCATCATTACATACCAACGGTTGGAATTTATTTTTTTTGTCCATAGCACTAATTACAGCTTTTATGAAAATTACTATCAAAGATTATAAAACCAGCATTTGTAAGTTGTAAATATATCTTCCCTTCGCGTTCTTCGTATCTTCATAGTTAATTCACATTCCTCTTTGCGCCTTTGCGTCTTTGCGCGAAACAAAAACCCGAAATAATGGTGCGTTACGCGCTTCGCTAACGCACCCTACAAATTAATAAAAAACCCTTGGCACTTTGGCGGTTTAAACTTCCACCACATCCACCTCATCAACCACAGATAAAATCACATCACCCTCCCCAATAACAGGTAACAAATGCTCATACAAACCCATACCCTGCAAACAATTATTAATTCCAGAAACCGCCTGATTATACACAGCAATCTTTTCCTCAACCGCACCCAACAAACGCCGATTACTAGCAATCTTCTCCTCAGCTTCCTGCTCCAAAGTTTGCTCTAAATAAACCCTAGCTTGAGGATATTGCTGTAAAATCACATCCGCTTGCTTATCTGCCATAGGTAACAATTGAGTTTTCACAGTTTGATTGATAGTCTGACGGAAACTTTGACGAATAGTTGTAGATACTTTCGGCTCAAAATCTAACTTCAACAATTGTCTAATTGCTGGTTCCGCTTCCACCATACTTTCACAGTCGTAACCTTGGGAAGTTTGCAGTAAAGTTTGGCGGAATTGATAGATAGAAAAAGTCCCTTCATCGTAAAATCTGGGACTTTCTCGGACAAAGCGATCGCACTCCACCCTTGATGCACTTATTACAGCATGAATAACTGCTTTCTCTAATACTTGTAACTCTTGTTCAATCCCCCCATCATTACCCAGCAAGCGATACAATTGCTTATAATATTCTGCCTTGCGAACCCGCTCAACTAACCTGTGAAAAAACTTGCTAATTACTTCCTCGGAAGACTCCACCAAAATATCTTCCAACTGATTCGCCAAATAATAAAACGCCTCGACTAAAATAGCAATTAAAGGTGCTGTTGCATTTCGTGGGTGACTCAAAGTTGCACGACGATAAGCCTCAGCTACAGAAAAGTTATCCAGCAACTCATCTAAACGCCGAATCATCCGCGATTGTAGTTGACGAAAATCTGTTTCAAAGGCATCACAACTATTATTCACCACCTTGTTAACTTCTTCTGTAATATGCAGACGAAAATCATTACCCACTTGCTGTAATTGTTGGTTGAGACGATGTAACTCCTGCTCTTTCATCGCCTCAATTTCACGGGGTTGACTATCCAAATCTCGCTGGTTAGCTTGATAATATTTCTTGAGAAGAATACAAATATCTCCCAAATCATCCGCTAGATTTTTAAACAACAGAGGACGTTTTTCTTCCGTAAGATAGCGAGTAATAGCGGTGCGAAAATCTTCAATCCCACTATCTTGAATTAATTGATTAATCAGAAGCGTTCCCTGTTCAGCCAAAATCCGGACATAATTCTCATTTGGAGTTTCATAGCTATTCACAGAAATCCGGAATTTACTAGGAGAAAGTTTACCCGAATTAGCACAGTAACGCAGAAATTCATTGATAAATTGTGGCGTTTCTTCTGTGGTGACACGATTAATCGCATCACGACCAACCGTGTCAGCGAAAATCGAATCTAAACCAAACCTATCCCGTCCACTGGTTTCTTTAAGCTGACTGCCATAAAATCCTAATAAACCACTAGTTTTATACACCCGATTATTATCGCGAAACTGAGAATTAATCAAATCCTCCAAACGTTGTCTTAACTGGGTGTTGTACCAAGTTTCATCAATGCGGTTAAACACATAAAATACCCTATCTCTTATCCCCGCATTCCGACGCATTGTTTCCAGAAGTTCTGTTTCTTCTTTCGTCATATCACCAGCCGAAGCAGGCTTTAAAACACACACTACCGCCGAAGTATCAGGGTGTTGAATTTTGTCATAAGTTAACTGTGCATCCTTAGCCACTGGTGCATCAATACCAGGTGTATCAATAATCGTATTTCCATCTTGTAAAAGCGGATGATTGCAATAATATTCAATCCGTTTTAACACCGCACTATTGCTTCCCCGACGCGCATATCCCGCCGCTTCTTTGAGGTTAGAAAAATTAAACTGCTCCATCGAATAGGTAGCATTATTAATTGTATGAATGCGTTCCCGATTGCTCTCAAATCCCTCCAGCAATAACAGCAAAGCCTTTGCTTGTTTCGCACGTTCCGACTTACTCTCACCACCCTCTTGCTGGATAATAGTTTCACAACCCTGACGCAGCAGATTAATAACTTCCCCTTTGTTAATATTCGCGACGCTATTAAATCCTAAATTATGACATAAAGAAATCGCTTGTTCCCGAATTTCCGCCTCACTCAGAAAAGTCAATACCACTCGTTCTTTATCTGGTTCAGCATAAGCAATATAACATTCTGTACCCGTAGCATGTCCCTCTGCACTATACAGCAATTCCCTGGACAACAGAGCGTTAATTAACATCGACTTACCCGCACTAAACGCACCAGCAAATACAATTTCAAACTTCGGAGAAATAGCCTTCCCCAAAGATGTTTGCACTGCTGTCACATCTTGGCTGCGTAAAGTTGGTTCTTGCTGCAATAGTTGTAAAATACTCTCAACCTGCTCTTTTAAACTTTGGCATTGTAGCGATAACAGAGTCATAGAAATCTTAGATTTTAGTTAGAATTAACTTATATTCTAAGACAACCATATAATAAACAGCATAGTAAAACTACTTATATAGTTAAAGTCTAGTTAAAAACTTTGTAAATCTCACGCAAAGACGAGCCAGCAAACTGGTGCGTTACACTCCGAAGAGCGCACCCAACTTCTCTGTGTTCTCTGAATCTCTGTGGTTATTCAACTTGGCGTCCTTGGCGGTTCAAAGCCGAATAAACCCCGAACTATTCAACACATCCTCATCAACCTCCTTAACCTCACCCTCAGCAGTATTTTTAAACAACACCGCAAACGCACCCGCACCTAACCTATCCTGGGGAAACATCCGATAACAAGGTATATTAATTAAATGCGAATGATACTCCTTTAAATAATCAACTTCTACCGCTACAAAATCCGAAAATCTGGACAAAAACCACTCACAAACCTGTTCATTTTCTTCAGGAGAATAGGTACAAGTCATATAGGCAAGATAACCTTGCGGTGCGACAATCTGTGCCGAATTAGCAATTATCCTTTTTTGCCGATTTGCACTTTTATTAATTGCCGTTGGATGAAAACATCCCGGTGCTTTCTCTCCTTTAGCCAGCAAAGATTGTCCAGTACAAGGCGCATCTACCAGCACTAAATCACTAGATTGAGGCATCATTTGGGCAACAATACTAGAATCCCTGCTTAACACCACAGATGGTGTAATATGGCAACGTTTTAAATTAGAAAGCAGCATCCCAATACGTTTACCAATTACTTCATTACTCATCAGTAATTTAGGTTGCAAAGCTTTCCAGGCGAAAATGCTTTTTCCTCCAGGTGCCGCACACATATCAAAAATTAAATTTATTGGCTGCTGAATCGCTAACAAAATCGATGCCGCAAACACAGAAGAAAAATCTAAACAATAGAAACCACCGTTTTCATGTAATGGGTGTTGACCGGGTTTTTGTCCCGATAATAAACGGTCTACAAATTGCGGTTGCCAAGTCATTGACTGTTCTATATTAAAGGGTGAAACCTCTGGCTTCTCTTGACACCACAAAATGCAGGGATGAAACGGCTGAGGATTAATTAATGATGCAATAAACTTTTCTTGCTCCTCTGGAACTTCAAACAACCGCCGCGCCAGTTTAATTAATAAATTTGAAGGTTTGTCCATATTTAACAACAAAATCCGCCTAGCTTATATACCATGAAAGAAAACTGTCACACAACCAAAGCGCCATTTATACAAATCTGGAGACACTAAATATATAGCAATCCTAAATAGTTCTCAAGAGGGAGATACCCGACTTCTCAAAAAAGTCGGGTATCTGAGATTCCAGGAGAATAGTCTCAAACTGGGTCAGTTAAAAGCCAGAGGAGAATGTCATGATATTTGATAATTTTCGCCGTAAGTTACGCCAAGAAGCGCAACTTTGGCGGGAAGAAGGATTAATTGATGCGACACTTTATCAACAACTAGCAGAACGGTACCAATTTAATCATCTCGAAACTGTTGCTCGTGACCGCTTTGTTTTTATCCTCATCGGTTTGGGTAGTATCCTTTTAGGATTAGGGGTAATCACCTTTGTAGCCGCAAACTGGCAAGCATGGTCAAAAGAAGTCAAGCTGACACTGCTGCTGAGTTTGTTCTTGGTGACAAATATCGCTGGGTTTTCTTTGTGGCGACAGCCAGTAACTGTTAAATATAACACCTATAACCAAAAAGCAGCACGACGCCGCAAAAACTTACTGGGACACGGGTTGCTGATTTTCGGTGCTTTGCTATTAGGTGCAAATTTGGGCTTATTGTCGCAAATGTTTCACTTAAGTGGGGAAAGTTACGAACTCTTTCTGGTTTGGGGATTGGGCGTTTTAACAATGGCGTACAGTTTACGCTTGACTTCCCTAGGGATAATGTCAATTATTCTTGTAATCATAGGATACTTTTGGGGATTAGGTGAATACTACTCCACCGTGGGAGAGATGACTTGGGCACGGTTGGTAGTGCAACATATGCCCTTACTAGCAGGAGTGTTATTTGTACCCCTAGCTTACCTGTGCAAATCTCGTTGGCTATTTGGTATCAGTGCGATCGCTTCCGTCATATCCTTGCAATTCAATCTTCAGCCCCTGACATCTCTAGCTCACAATTCCACCGTCCCGTGGTTAACAACAGCAGCCTTTGTCCTACCCCCAGCCTTACTGTGGAGTTATGACGACTTAATCTTCCCCAAAGTCACCGACCGACTGTTTCAACCCCTAGCTCGTAACCTAGCGCTAGTTCACTTCAGCGTTCTGTTTTACATCCTTTCCTTCCGCTGGTTGTGGGAAACCCCCAGTTATAATCCCTCCACACCAGAGAACATTGCTCGACTTAACTGGCTTCCCTGGATAGATGTAGCAATTCTCACTTCCTTAGCTCTGCTGCAATGGTTGTATTTATGGCGACATTTCTCTAACCGCCGCCAGCGTAAACTAGACCTCACCACTATTGTTATCGGTGGCTTTATTATCGTCACAGCCGCTGTCACCTTCGTACATCAAGCTATCAGTCCCTTGGGAGTAATTGCAATATTTCTCTGCAATGTCCTGTTAGCAATGTTAGCCTGTGGATTAATTCGTGAAGGTCTGGAATTAGGAGAAAGACGGGCTTTTTGGGGCGGTATGGTATTGCTAACTCTGCAAATTATCAGCCGCATGTTGGAGTACAATACAGCCTTGCTGTTCAAATCCTTTGTATTTGTCTTGTGTGGTGTAGCAGTTATTCTCGCCGGGTTGTGGTTTGAGCGCTATTTATCAGCCTTGGGGAATCGCGAATGGGAACTAGGAACTAGGGAATAGGTAATAGGTAATGGGGAGAATAACTAATAACTAATCACTAATAACTAATGACTCATGACTAAACTATGAACGAACCACTCCCAGAACAGCAAACACTACACAATGACCTAGCTCTCACCCAGGAAACATCCACTAAACCGATGTCTGTGTGGCGGTTAGTGCTTCCCTTAGCGATTCAAGCAGCCTTGATTATGGCAATTCCCGCCCAGGCAGTTTATACTCACATCACGGGAAGGACAGTAATCTTACAAACAGTACCCGTTGACCCCTACGATTTGCTGCGGGGTTATTCCCAGATACTTAGATATGATATTTCCAGTACCGACACGTTGAAAAAATTACCGGGATGGTCAGATTTAGCTAAGCAATATCCCGGTGGTAATGAATACAGTCCTTTAAAAGAAGGAACTGATTTGTATGTGATTTTAGAAGCGCAAAAAGCCGCCGGTGGGAACATCCCCAAAGCTTGGAAGCCAGTACAGGTGAGTATAAATCACCCTAGTAATTTAACCGCAAATCAGGTAGCATTAAAAGGCAAATATGGGTATGGTTCTGTGTCTTACGGATTAGAAACTTATTACATGCCTGAAGACCAACGCGATAAAATTAACAATGAAATTGCTCAAGCCCGTCCCCATAAACCAGGACAACTGCAACCGATAGTTATGGAAGTCAAAGTAGACCCCTCTGGTAAATCTGTACCCGTCAGTATGTGGGTGCAGGAACGCAACTATCGGTTCTAAACTCAACCACATACATAATTAATGACAGTAGAGACTTTTTCCCAACATCCCTATCGATGTCGGCTAGATTGGGGAATGGGGGGTACTCAGGAAGCTGCTGCCAGAGGTGACATAATTGTGATTGTGGATACCCTCAGCTTTAGCACCGCTGCTGTGACTGCGGTGCATCACGGTGGAATTATTTATCCTTGCGCTAGAGAAGAAAACCCCCTCGTAATCGCCCAGCGCTTTGGTGCTAAAGTCGCTGTTCACCGCCAAGACGTCCCGCACAAAGGGCGTTTTTCTTTGTCTCCACTGACCTATCTGGATATCGAACCAGGTACGCCTGTGGTACTTACCTCTGTTAACGGAGCGACCTGTAGCTGCTATGCTCAAGAAGTTCCTTTTCTGTTCGTGGGGGCGTTAATTAACGCCAAAGCCACCGCTGCGGCTGTATCTAAGTTGATGCAGACAACCAATCTCTGCGTTACAGTGATTGCTTGCGGCGAACTATGGCGAACACCCTCACAAGACAAGCACTTGCGAATGGCAGTGGAAGACTACCTCGGCGCCGGGGCGATTTTATTGTATCTGCAATTCGACAAATCACCGGAAGCGCGGGTCGCTTGTGGCGCCTTTGGGCAAATGCAACATCAACTAAAGGATATCCTCTGGGAATGCGGCAGTGGAAGGGAATTACGAGAGGGAGGATTTGCAACTGACGTGTGTCACGCTGCCCAGTTGAACCTGTATGATTCCGTACCCATCATGCGCGGCGATTGTCTCGTGAAATTTGATTGGGAACGGTTGTCCAGGTATCAGCTTTAGCCATTAGTCATGTGTCATAAGTCATTAGGAAATCAACGACCACGAACAAACGACTAAGGACAAACTTCATCAGTTGGGAAACAACACTAAATGCAGGTGTTAATATCATTGGGTTTGATAAGTTTGGCTTTTAGATTTCTCAATCTTGCTATTAGCAAGTCAGAGGATAATCTAAAATTCTAACTACCAACACCAAAATGGGATTACTCTTTTTCCTTGATTTGCAATCCCATAGCAAAACCTGCACCAGCACCAGCTAACAACCCAGACAACATTCCTTCTACAGTCTTGCGTACTGGGTCTTTACTGAGGCATTCAACGGTAACGTTTTTAGCTTGCAAGCATTGATTGCTTTCCAGCCAAGTAGCGGTACCGCACACTACTACACCGGCTGCGCTACAAGCAGAAACAAGCAGCATCAGCTTTTTGGTCTTGAGGTCTATAGATGGATGCATAAATCTGTCACGGATGGTAAATGGACACAATTACTTTACACATCCGTGCAGATTATGGCAGCTGATTTTTGTCCGATTTTAATGTGATATTGTCGATTGGGCAATCCTCTTAATAATTATTTTATCTAATGCTGAAATTCAGGGGTAAACGAGCATAAACACCGCGCGGATCGTTCATCATTTGTAATATACCTAATTCCTCGCGGAGTTTCTCGAATTCAGATGTTAGGAGGTCGGGTTTTGTCGGCGGATTAGTAATACCTAAACTAGCTCCAACCTGAGTGCTGATGCGTCCAAACAAACGTTCTTCCCAGGAGGGAGCTTGGGGATATTCTTGCAATTCCCAATCCTTACCGAGATTCGCTTGCTTAGCAGCGTAAGCGATCGCCGCATCCAAGCCACCAATCTCATCCACCAAACCAATTTTCTTGGCAGCTATACCAGACCATACTCTACCTTGGGCTATTTCCGCCACCTTTTGGGCAGGTAGTTTTCTACCCTGTGTCACCTTGTTAAGAAACAGATTGTAAATTTGGTTGACAGAACGTTGAACAAGTGCCAACTCTTCAGGAGACTTGGGACGAAACACGGTTTGGCTGTCAGCAAAACGCCCGGTTTTCACCACATCGGAGGTGATACCATTGTCCGTAGCCAGCTTGCCAGCATTAAACAGCAACCCAAACACACCGATGGAGCCTGTAATGGTATTTGGTTGAGCGAAAATCCGGTTAGAGTCGGTGGAAATCCAGTAACCACCAGAAGCCGCGTAATCACCCATAGAGACGATAACAGGTTTCACCTGCCGGGTGAGCCGCACTTCCCGTTGCATGACTTCAGCAGCGGTAGCGCTACCACCAGGGCTGTTGACGCGCAATACTACAGCTTTGACATTTTTATCTTGGCGCAACTTGCGGAAGGTTTTGGCAAAGCGATCGCCGCCAATATTATCCCCACTACCCATCCCATCGACAATCTCCCCTTCGGCATAGACGACACCAATTTTATTCTTCGAGTCTCTCTCCACACCCAAAGACTTACCAGGAACATCAGCATATTCGGTGAGGTTAATTTGGCGGAAAGTTGTCTCGTCCGGTTTGCTAGCAGTTAATTTCTTCAAGTCACCAACTACTTCATCAAAATAGCCCACCTTATCCACCAAACCTCTGGCTTTTGCTTGCGATGCTAGTAGGATACCTTGATTATCTGCGATCGCTTGTAACTGTTGCGGAGTTAATTTGCGGCTTTTAGCTATGGTTTGGCGCCATTCACCCCAAACATCCCCCAACAATTGCTGAGTTTGTTGGCGATTTTCTGGACTCAGCTTGTCCAAGACAAAGGGTTCCACTGCAGCCTTGAATTTCCCCACCCGTACTACCTGTACACCAATCCCGAATTTATCCAAAGCCTTAGAGAAGAACAACGGTTGGCTGCTGAAACCATTCACTTCCATTCCCCCTAGGGGATTGAGGACAACAGTATTCGCCACGGAACTTAAATAATATTGCGGTTCTGACCATTCCGTACCATAGGCCACAATAGTTTTACCCGCAGAGCGAAAATTCTCCAATGCTTGGCGGATTTCCTTGCGTGACGCTAACCCACTAGCACCTCGTTGTGAACCACCATTACTACCATCCAGATAAAGACCAACGATACGCTTGTCACGGCGGGCTTTTTCTAGAGTATCCAGCACAGTCCGCAGTGTCACCGTGTTAGTATCTTCCCCCGCCAGAGCGTCCTGAAGCAAGCCAGCCGAACCAGGACGTGCATCCTGGATATTCAGGGACATGTCAAACACCAGCACTGACTTGTCTTTCACCACTGGACCCGTATCTCTGGAAGCGGCGATAATTATTAACATCAACAGTCCTGTGGTTCCCAATCCGAAGAAAACCAACAGTCCCAGCACACTGCCAACTAAACTGGCAAGAGTTTGTTTAAAAAAACTAGTCATTAGTCATTAGTCATTGCTCATTGGTCATTGGTCATTAGTCAGGGGTCAAGGGTCAAGGGTTATCACTAACGACTATTGACTAATGACTAATCACTTACTTGTTATTCTAGGCTTTCTAACACCTGAGAGTTTTTTAGCTGATCCAAAGTGGCGTTTCCTGTACAGAATAACACCGTTGTGATTTCAGCAATTAACACCTCAGCTAATTCCTGTAAGGCTTCCTCTGATTCGGCTGCGGCTCTTAAAAATGGCATTGCTAAACCCGCAATATCCGCCCCCAAAGCAATACATTTGGCTACATCAAGCCCGTGACGCAAACCCCCAGAGGCAATTAAGGGTACATCTGGGAAGACGGCACGAATACTGGTAATGCACTCAGCGGTAGGTAAACCCCAATCGGCAAAAGTCATCCCCAAGCGGCGTTGCAGGGGTTTTTCTGCCCGTTCTCCTTCCACTTTAGCCCAAGAAGTACCACCAGCACCAGCCACATCAATTGCCGTTACCCCCGCCGCTAGCAGTTTCTCTGCCATCTTTGCCGAAATACCATTACCGACTTCTTTGGCAATTACAGGTACTGGTAATTTTGAGCATAATACAGCAATTTTGTCAAGTAATTCTTTAAAATTAGTATCGCCCCTAGGTTGAATGCACTCTTGTAGCGGGTTAAGGTGCAAAATCAAAGCATCGGCTTCCAGGATATCAACCACACGCAGACATTCATCTAAGCCATAGGTGTAGTTGAGTTGCACAGCACCGAGATTAGCAAATAACGGCACGTCGGGAGCATACTTGCGAATCGCGAAGGTATCAGCAACGGCGGGTTTTTCCACCGCCACCCGTTGGGAACCCACCCCCATCGCAAATTTGTAATCCTGAGCAATTTCTGCGAGACGACGGTTAATCATTCCCGCTTGTGGGGTGCCCCCAGTCATGGAAGAAATCAACAGCGGTGCGCTGATGTATTTTCCCAGAAATGTGGTGCTGATGTCAATTTCATCGCGGTCTATTTCTGGTAAGCAAGCATGGGTGAAGCGATAGCGTTCTAATCCGTTGGTGGTTTGGCGGCATTGTACATCCTCTTCCAAACAGATACGGATGTGGTCTGCTTTACGTGACTGAGTTGCTGCCGATGGATTTGTAGGAACTTGCACGGGTGAATATCTCTTTGCGGTTGCAATCTACATTTTCTCAGGCGTTCAGGGATTTTTGACACCGGATGGGTAATACAGGTGGTTTTAGGGGCACGAGAGTCTCGTGCCCCTACCAGGTACTGTACGTAACTGAGAACCGCTATATATGTGAATCCCACAGATAACCCGACCCTACAAGTTTTATGGGTGGCGATCGCTTATTAATGATCATGTCAATAACCTATATATTCTCTGCGTCTTGCCCATTCAAATCATTATCCACCTCTTCAAGTTCATCTGAGTAATTGAACATGAAGACAAACTTGCTTTTAGGTATAACCAAAGTAGACGGATAAATATGTTTCGCGCCAAGACGCAAAGAGCGCAAAGTTTTTTATCATCTTTATCAGTTAAAATTCCTAAATGATTGACCATGACCGCTTATTTAAAGAACTTCTTTCTACCTTCTTCCCAGAGTTTATCGAGCTATTTTTCCCCAATATTAGCGCTGATTGGGAACGTGACTCCTGGGAGTTTTTACCCCAAGAAGTATTCACCGATGTCACTGAGGGAGAACGGAAAATTGTTGATTTAATCGTGCGAGCATCATTGAGAAATCAAGATGCTTTATTTATCATCCACACCGAACATCAATCCTATTCCCAAGCAGGTTTTGATAGACGGATGTTTACTTACTTTGCTCGGTTGCATGAAAAATACGCCCTCCCTATTTATCCCATCGTCATTTATTCCCACGACACCCCAACCACACCCGAACCAAATTTCTATAGCATCGAGTTGTCTGGGAAGACAATTTTACAGTTTAATTACGAAGTAATCCAGCTAAATCAATTACAATGGCAGGACTTTGTAAATCAGAGAAATCCCGTAGCAAGTGCTTTCATGGCAAAAATGCGAATGGACAGGAGCGAACGCCCCAGAGTCAAGCTCTTATCACTGCAATTACTTGCTAATCTGGGATTAAACCCTGCACAAGTACAGTTGATTTCTGGTTTTGTTGATACCTATCTCAAGCTAAACGCCGAAGAGAAAGCACTGTTTGAAGAACAAATTGCTACCATTGAACCAAGACAGCAGGAGGAAGTTATGCAAATCGTCACTAGCTGGATGGAAGAAGGTATTGAGCAGGGGCTGGAAAGAGGGAAAAAACAGGAAGCTGTGTTGCTGATTTTACGTCTACTCAACCGTCGTGTTGGCGTGCTGACTCCCCAGTTGCAAGAACGCATTCAGAGTTTATCAACCACGCAGTTAGAGGATTTGGCTGAGGCTCTGTTGGATTTTACCACGGTCGCTGATTTAGAAGCTTGGTTAGTAACGCAGCAACGGATGGGTAACGGATGTAACGGATAAGTTATCTGTATAATCCCACCCATCACCTATCCGCTTCATCCGTTTTGCCGAAGGCTATCCGTTGCCAACCAGAATGCAGCATTTCTTACAAATGCATGGATATCATCTAATGCACGCGGTTCTTTCTTCATCCCCTCCCCAGGGGGTTCATCGACAAAGCTGGGACAACCTTTATCAATATCCCAGTTGTAATCAACAAAGTGATGGAAGCTAGAGGTTGCGATCGCCCGTCCTAACATATTGCCATCTTCATCTTAGTAATGGTCAATTGCCACCACCAAATTAAAAGGACGTTCGGTGACTAAACTTTTGCTAGTGGCAATTACCTTAGCATTCCCATTACCCACTGGTACTCCTATCCCTCCTTCGTGGGGATGAGCGGGGAAAAATTCAATTACTCCTGTAGGGGACTGGGTATTTTGCAATAATTCGTGAACGGGTTCTACTGGCGTAATTTTTTGATAGTCCCCGTTTGCCCCAGAATGGTAATTAGTCCAGGAAATATACGTAGTATATGGGTCATCACGAGAACAGCGAGAATCATCCGGGTCAGGATTTTTGCTGTGGAAGTAATGAACATCGCCAATGTCTCGCAAACGGCACATTGAACAACCCATATCCTGGTGGTCGCGACTAGTTAAAACACCGCCACCACGTTGCCGAAAGGTGTTGATACCGGCTATGTCTTTTGCCGTTAAACCGTCACCCACATCCAAAGCGAATAGCCACAACTGGTCAAATTCTGATGTATCCAGATTACTCAAAACCAGGTCATTACCTTCAGCATCACCCGTGCGATCGCGTACTGTGACTGCAAAGATATTATCTTCTACAGACTCCAGATAGTCGCATAACATTGAAAATCGAGCAATACTCCAGTCATCTTCTGTTGGCGGAATAGTCGTCTGCAAAAGAACGCGAATTGGTTTAGCCATAGAATGTTTGGGGAATCCAGGAACCAGAAAGCGATCGCGATTATGGAACCACAGATAAACA
>JAYKJH010000050.1:0-5946 GCA_035285345.1 Nostocaceae cyanobacterium
TTAAGATTCAGAAAAGCATCCGTGACGAGGGTTTACTAGGTCTTGCACCATTAGTACCCATTCCCGGAAGTCGGATGTGTCTGGGGAATTCAATCTGGAAAGTGGAACCTTCACCGACGCGGCTGACCACACTAATACAACCTTGCATCATCTCTAACAAAGATTTGGTCAATGCCAATCCTAAACCTGTACCGCCATGTTTGCGGGTGATGCTTTGGTCAATTTGCCGGAATTTCTCAAAAATCTGTCGTTGTTCCGATTCAGCAATACCTATGCCGGTATCCTTGACACTCAAAGCAATTCTGTTAGTTGCTAGTTCCCATACTTTAATTTCTACACTACCAGTGGGGGTAAATTTAATGGCATTAGAAACTAGATTCACCAACACCTGTTTGAAGCGTGCTTTATCGTTGATAACTCTGGGATTGTTCAAATTAACTTCCACTTGAAAATCTAAGTGCTTTTCTGTGGCTTTCGGATGCTGGTCGCTGGCGGTTAACATCACTAATTTAGTTAAATTAAATTCTTCTAATTGCAACGACATCCGACCAGCTTCGATTTTTGCCAAGTCTAAAATATCATCAATTAATGTTAGTAAAGTATTACCACTGTTAAGAATGCGTTGCACCATTTCTTCTTGATGGGGTGACAGAGGTGAGGTGCGCTGACGCATTAGTACTTGGGAAAAACCAAGAATAGCATTGAGCGGGGTTCGCAACTCGTGGGACATAGTTGCCAAAAACTGGGATTTCAGCCGTGCAGCTTCCAAGAGTTGCAGGTTTTGCAACTGAATTTGTTGCCGGTTTAATTCCAGTTCGCTGTTTTGCTGCTCCAACATAGCATTTTGCATTGCCAGACGCTGCTCGCTCTCCCCCAAAGCGTTAATCATTCTGGCATTATTAATCGCCACAGCGGCTTGTTCCCCCACCGAACCCAAAAGATTACGCTCTTCTATATCAAAAGCCTCCGGATTGTCCCAATTTCCAATCGCTAATACTCCCAAGCATCCTGCTTGCGGTGACTCAATAGCTACTGCGTAGATGCAACTGGGTAATGGGTAATTACTAATGGGTAACTTGGGAGAGATTTCCCCCAAATCTTCCTTGTCACTAGTCTCTAATCCCTGGTTTTGTACTAGCTGAGAAACGCCAGTGATAAATACTTCTGCCAACAAACCCGACTCAGAATTCACCAGTTCCTCTAGGGGCAAATTTTCTGTACTGCCGCCAGCACTAGCGGTTAATTCTAACTGATTGGTGCCAGGATTATGCAGCAGCAGTAAGCAAAACTGGGCGCTGTCAATCGCGTCACATACCGCTTTGACCATTACTTGTAATAAACCAGGTAAATCGGTCAGCCGTTGGTTTAAGAGGTTTGTGAGTTGCTGGAGGACTCGTAACTTTTGCTGTTGTTCTCCCAGGATAATAATTGCGTGCCGGAGATTTTCGCTGCTTTCGGTTGCTTGTTTGTACAGTCGTGCGTTCTCCACTGCTAAAGCGGCTCGGCGGGCGATATCTTTGAAGAGAGTTAAATCACTTTGAGTATAGGTGCATCCGGAATCGCCGTAAACCAAGCTAATTGCTCCCAAAGTCTTACCTCTGGCTTTCATCGGTACGCAGATCATGGACTTGAAGCCGAGGTTATTGATGATTTCCAGGTATTCCCTGTTGTCGGCTGATGCTTCTAGTAGGCTGTTAGGAATACTTGGGTAAAATTCTGATTCACCGCTGGTGATTACTTGGGGGATGCCGTATTTGCTATCTGGTTTCTGGCTATAGAGATTGTCTAAAGAAATTGCCGACTCGGTTTTGGTCGAGTCTGTATGGCTGATAGTAACTAGATGTAAAGATTGGTCATGTGTCAGGACGTGAATCATACACCAGTCCGCTAACTGGGGTACTATTAACTGCGATAGATTTTCTAAAGTTTCTTGGTAGTCTAAGGAAGTTGACAGCAGCGCACTAGCATCCGCTAAAAATCTTTCTTGTTCCTCAATGCGTTTGCGCTCCGTAATATCCAAAAACGCACCAATGCTACCCCTGGGGTTCCCCCCCTCGTCAAACAGGGGTGTAGCACTAGCTAACAGTTTGATGGTATCCTTGCTTTCACCAACAACTAAGTCTAGTTCTTGATTTAATATCTCAATACCACAATGGGCAGCGTATTGCATGGGTAATTCCGGAACAGGCACCTCTGTCCCATTACGGTATATTTTGTATGTCGGCATTTCCTCTGGGGGAGCGCTGCGGGAAGCATTCCCCCCTGGTGGTAATTGCAATAGCTTAGCCAGCACAGGATTAACACCGATGAATTGACATTGTGGATCGCGAGCGATCGCTACCCCAATGGGGATGACATCCAACAAGGTTTGCAGTTCCCCAACCCGCCTTTCCAAGTCGCGGTTAAGTTTGACTATTTCTGCTTCTGCACGTTTGCGTTCGCTCAAGTCAATGACAAAGGCAATCATCGTGGCACAATTCATCTGTGAGTTACGCCTGCATCCGTTGTGGGTACTGTTCGATTCTGGTTCTAGCGACTCTGACTGCAGCGCTCCACCTATCAATACTGACACGCGGCTGCCGTCTGGGCAGATATATTCTTTTTCATAGGGGGTAAAAGCTCCCCTGGTTCTCAGTTCTATCCACGCTTGCTCGTCTAGCAAGGTATATTTGGGTGGAGTCAAGTCAGCAGAGTGCAACTTACCGGATATTACATCCTCTTGGGTGTAGCCAATGGTGTCCAAAAAAGCTTGATTTGCCTCTAGGATATTCCCCGACCTATTAGCAACTAGAATACCGATCGCGTTGGCTTCTTTAAGGCGATGCAATCCCAAGCTTCTACTACCCAGGAGCGCTTCTGACCTGTGGTGACGTTCGGTAAGGTCAATCACCACCCCTAACATCCCCCCAACACACCCCTCCCGATTACGTATAGCTTTTCCCCGTGCTAAGCAATAGCGGTATTCTCCACTGCTGTGGCGGATGCGAAACTCGACTTCAAATTTAGTATCCGCTCTCACGTGCTGGGTAATTGCATCTTGTAATCGGGGTAAGTCGTCGGGGTGTATTAATTCTTTGAAAGCGCTGGCAGTGAAGTTGAAACCAGAGCGCGATATCCCCAGTATTTCTAGAAATTTATCATTACAATCAACTTTACCACTGTGAACATGCCATTCCCAAAGCCCATCGTTACAGCCTTCCATCACTAAGCGATAGCGTTCTTCTGTTGCTTGCAGTTTTGCAGTAGCTGCTGCGGCTGTAGTTTCTGCTTTGTAGAGCCGAAGGTAAGCACGGAGTATTTGTCTTAAATTTTCGGGATATATTTGATTCTTATAAATATATTCGCTTGCACCAGCTTTGATTAACTGAGCAGCCTTCTTTTCCTCTCCGGGGAGTATCAACACTAGCACTGGTACGTTCGAGTCTCTAGAGCGGATATGTTGGAGCAGTTTCAGCCACTTGCGATCGGGGGACTGATAACTGAGGAAGACACAATCAAACTGCTGTTGTTGCCAAATAGTAATGGCGTCTGTACACTTTTCTGCATTTGTACATTCTGTTTTCAGTAAAGGTATTTCTTGGAGTGAATGACACAGTGCCATTCGGTATTCTTTATCTTCATCCACTACCAAAATTTTGACAATTTCTTCCATGATTTCTTTAGTTAGTCATTGGTCATTAGTCATTAGTCATTAGTCATTAATCAATTTAGTTACTGTTGAGTATTTGAACTTGACTTAGACAGTCCATAGGGGTTTATGGATGTACTAATAGTTGACAACTTTTTTTGTAGATAACGGGATTTAAAATATACCCTACTACATTTTAATTATATGCACATAGCTGTATTTCTCTGCTCTTTGGCTGTAATTCATCTCGTTTTTGCACCTAAGTTTGACTTTTATCACCTCCGGTTCGTCATCTTCCACAAGGAAGATATTTAGTTTTTTATTGGCGATTATGGTGAGTTTTCCTAGAGACATTTTTATCGAATGCTATAAAATTTTACTTTCTAACTTTGGAGGGTGGGAACTGCCCGCGGTGGGTTTAAAACTTTACCTTTTTTGTGGTACTGCCGACCCTACGGTTCCACCTTCCTAAAGAAGTTTATCTGGTAATTACTTAGTAAGTATAATCACTTTGGTTTTAGGGACACAGGACCTTGCGCTCCTAAGATTGTGGCACAACTCACTCTGCTATCCGACCGCATCAGCTGATAAATATTGTCAGGATATCTCTATTTTTTGTTTACTACAAATCTCATCAGTTTGTCATCTAGCCATAGGTGGTATTTCCAGAAATCACAGAATATTTTTGGACTGTTTTACCAAATTACTTTAGCTTTGGTAAAGATTGTTATACGGTTACTAAACAATCCCCAAAAAGCTGAAATAAACAATGAACATAGCTGATGCATACCTTGATTTACAGCGGTCATTATTTGGTGTATTTGCTGCAAAATGGTATGACAAATAAATTACCTGCCAACATGAATTCCAATCCAGCGCTGATAGCAGCAATTATCAATAACATAGCTACCACTCCCCAACAGCGAATCACCTTTGCGGAATACATGGAGATGGTGCTATATCACCCGGAACACAGTTATTATGCCACTAATGCTGTAAATATTGGTTTTCAGGGGGATTTTTTCACCTCCCCTCACCTCGCTGCTGACTTTGGCGAGATGCTAGGGAAGCAATTTGTCGAGATGTGGGAAATTTTAGGGCGACCAGTGCCTTTTTGTTTGGTAGAAATGGGAGCCGGTCAAGGTATCTTGGCTGTTGATATTCTCAAGTATCTCCAGCAGGACCACCCAGATTTGTTGGCGGTACTAGATTACCTAATTGTGGAAAAATCTCCCGTTTTGCGCCAAGAACAGCAGCAACGTTTGCAGGCTTTTCCTGTGCGTTGGTGTAGCTTAGAAGAAATTCCCGTTAACGACCTTACTGGCTGTGTGTTTTCTAATGAACTGGTAGATGCTTTACCAGTACATCAGTTTACTCTCCACCAAGGGAAACTACGGGAAATTTATGTAACGGTTGAGGAGAACCTCCGCGACACCACTCTGGTCAACCCAGGGACTGCTATAGAGAGGTGGGAATTTAAAGAAATTATCGATGAACCTTCAACTCTTGAAATATTTAAATATTTTGATTTAATAGGGATTGAGATTTCCTCACCTACTTACCCTGATGGTTATCGCAGTGAGGTGAACTTAGCTGCCCTAGACTGGTTGCAGAAAGTCGCAAACTGCCTAAAGCGAGGGTATTTGTTAACAATTGATTACGGCTATCCCGCCAGTCGCTACTATAACCCAGCGCGATCGCAAGGTACTCTCCAGTGCTATTGGCGTCATTCCCACCACGACAACCCCTATATCAACATCGGGTTACAGGACATCACTGCTCATGTAGACTTTACGGCCTTGGAAGTCTGGGGTCAGCGTTGCGGCTTAGATAATCTGGGTTTTGTCCAGCAGGGACTGTTCTTGATGGCGCTAGGGTTAGGAGAACGGATTGCGGCTCTATCTTACAGCAATCAACCCCTCCAAGAAATACTTAGCCGCCGACAAGCACTACACCAGCTATTAGACCCTATGGGATTGGGTGGGTTTGGTGTCCTGTTGCAATCCAAAGGACTAACGGCGGCGGAAGTCTCCCATCCTCTCAAAGGTTTGACCGCTCTGAGCCTTTGATTTTCGGTCGCTACCAGAAGACAGGGATTAGAGTGGAAAAGTAAACCTCAACAAACAAACCTGATGAATACCCACGACCTGTTAACGCTAGTCACGCTACTAACACCTGGAATCTTACTGTCAGTGGCGATTTTGGTTACTTTTGCCGCTGGTGGTTAATTGCTTACCACGAAGACCGGGTTAGGGAATGGAGCATTAGAGATAATTTTTCCCTTGTCCTCCTTCCCTTATCTCCTTCACTCCTGACTG
>JAYKJH010000051.1:0-34653 GCA_035285345.1 Nostocaceae cyanobacterium
CTCAACGGGGGGAACCCCCCTCCGGGTTCGCCAGTTCCCTACGGCGGGAAACCCGCCTTCAGGACTGGTCTCACCGCACAGCGCTGCTCTCCACCCCACAAGATTCATCCCAATATTATGCAACGCCTCTTTTTTTTACATTTTGTTAACAGATTAGTTGCACATTCAATATCTGCGTGAGCGTAGCGTCTAGACAATCCAATCGCAGGATTTCTTCACATAATCGCCTAAAAATGCCAAAATATCTGCTTATTTGCAATATACATATTTACTTACGATTGTCAACCGTATTAAAATTCATCAAAAATGTTTATCTTAAGTTGGCAATTTTTGCGGTGATTTTTCCAGAGAATCGACAACGTAATTACAAGGGTTTCAACGGGATGAATCAAATTAGTCATACCTCTCCACCAGTCTTAATCTACTGCAGGCTGAAAGTACTGCTACTATGTAGTGTAAGATTGATTATGTCACGTTGTTATGACAATATTACAGTTTTATTCTTTTAATTTTGTAATTAATTATTGGTTTATCATTAACTACAATTATATATAACCCCAAATACAAGCGATCTGCGCGAAGGGTAGCACCGAAGGGATCGCACCGTCAACCATAAGTAGATTTACTTAAAAATTGTAGGGTGCGCCCTTACGTTACGTCTAACCCAGCAAAGCCTTGAAAATGGTGCCGTACTCTCAGGTAACACAACGGCAATAAAGCGGGAGGAACATCCACACCGCTTTTTGCCTCCCCTACGTATCTTTTCAACAATCAAATATGATTCCTATAGAATCCGGTTAGATTAACAAAATTTTGCCGTTCAGATACCCGAATTCTTAATAAAGTCGGGTATCTTATCATTGATGTCAATATATTGGAATGCGAATTGATAGAAATTGCCGAGTTCACAGTTCAAAATCTTCTCGAATACTGACATCACCTAAACTTACTTCCACACTAAAGCGGTTTCCCACATCTCCTTTAAAAGACTTCAACTGGATGTAATTATCTTCATTTCTTGAAGTCACTTGTTGAAGTTTTTTTCCAGCTTTAGACAATAAGCTTAGTTCGATATTAGGCGGCAAAAATCTTTCTCCACCCGTCGGATGTAGCTGTACAAAAACGCTTAATTTATCCTCAGATTCTTGTGCAATATTCAGCAAGAGGGCGATAGTTTGATTACCTAGTTGCACCCCCAAGTTAATGAGTTTACCTCTCTTGAGACTCCGATCAATATTTCTGGTACTAAAGGCTAAATTTGCTTGGGGATTTAGGAGTGCATCAATAGCCAACCAACTTTCATCAACTATTCCTTGTAACCACTGACTTAATTTTGTTCTGGTTTCTGGGAAATATCCCAGCGAATTTTCTTCAGGTGAAACTACAGGGATAGGAATAGCAGTTGGTTCTAAGAAACGGCAGTAGTACAACAGGTGATTTGGTTCAGTATCAAATAAAGACAGCGGTATCTGGTAACAACCATCCTGTATTTGTAAAGTGGCTTGCTGGCGATAATTTACAAGTGTATCGTAACGCAAAAAGCCTCTAAAAATAACTTCTTCTTGCTCTTCTAATACCTCAAGCAGCACATAGAAATGAACCGCTGATTCCGATTGTGCAATAGCAGCTTGAGGAACAGCCACCACTTCATCAAGTAGGTGTTCTGTGGCGATTAAATAAAATTTAAAATCGCCAACTCTGAGATAATTAATTAGGGAATTATCTCGAATTACCTGTTTTTCTGATAGGCGATCGCACAGCCATTTTTCCAAAGCAATTACTGCCAAACTATGTAAATATGTTCGCCACTTTTGCGCTGGATCATTAACCTGGTTGCTAAGTTCTATTGCTTGGGCGAAATGTTCTGGTTCCAGCCAAATAGCGGTAGGCAAAAAAAGCCTAAAATCACTGGAATTAACGGGAAAATTCAGCATAATTAACCTCCTGAAAAACTAACCGTCACAAAATCGTATTCTTTGGCTTTACTAGGTTCCATTAGCTATGAACAATTTGAGTTGCTGAGCATATACACTGTTCAAGGAACGGCTTTTACCCGCTCGAATTTCTTCTGCTGCACCTTGAAAAATTTCTGCATCAGCGAAAGCTTCTATTTGTTCAGCCAAAGCTTGGAGATAGTCTGGCTCAGGAGGTATTTTAGTCAGCCCCATTTCTTGAGCTTTTTCTAACATCCTATCGAGAACTTTTTGGACTGTTAAATCTCTAATATTGCTTAAAAGTTCCCCAGGATTCAGCACCCGTCTAGCTTGGTCCCAACTTGTCATTCCCAACACAGGAACAATTTCTTTTATAGACATACCCTGACAATAATATAGTTGCAACCCTGGAATAAATTGCTGAGCTAAAGGAGCATATTTTTTGCTTTTTTGCAAGCGATAAATGCGAGTATTAATTTCTTGGTTTATCGCCTCCTCTAAAGCTAATTTTATTTGCTGGTGAAAGAACTCTAAAAGTGAGCGTTGTTCTACATCTAATTCATCTAGAGAGTGAGTAGGTAAATCTGGTCTGAGTGTATGACTTCCCGTATCGGGGTTTTGAATCTCCAGCGGTTCTCTATAACTCCAGATGTCATACTGTCTCAATTGTAGTGCCACTTGCTTAAGTTCTTTCATCAATTCAACGGTGGTGTTGATGATGATATTTTGTGCTTGCAGACTAGCTAGCATTTCTTGGAGTTGAGCTTTTGAGGGGTCTGGACATTTTCCAAGTCCCGCTTGTCGCTGTGTAATTCTATCTCGACGGTAAACTGCATGAAAGACTTCTACTAGTTTGCGATCGCGCTCCGATAACCTGTCAATCTGTTTAGGTCTAGCTCTATTTAAAAGTGCCCAGTCGCTGAGATTTTTAAAGCCAAATTCTGAAAGAAAATCTTTGATTTCTTGATTTTGTTTGGTTTGCAAATATGCCCAACTATCCAAGCTCATACTAGACTTAGAGTCGGCATTAAATTTTTGCAAAATTTGCACGGCAAAGAATTTATAGGTCGTTGTTTTAGCTTCACCTTGTTTATCTATAATGAGTTGATTTTTCCCATCCCTATCCAGAATTACCAAAGTTTTGCCATCATCATTTAAAACAAATGGTAATAAATCCTTGTATGTAAACTGCTTCTCCCCACTAAAAAGAGTTTCGATTTTTTTGCAAGCTTTCAGGATAGGCTCAGAAACATAGCACCGCAGACAAATACCAGCCTGAGCGCGACTGATATTATCAACTGTAGTAGAGTTTTTAGCGTGAAAATAGGAAAGCAAAACAGATTGCAAGTTCCCGTTTTGGGAATTAGTAACTTGTTTGCTGATAAACTCCTGTGCCGTTGGAACTAGAGATTGTTTGTATCCTACTCTGTCACTACCAGGGTGAATACGCCAAATGTTCCAGTATCGTGATGCAGTACCCATAGATGATAGCTCTGTTGATATTAACTCTCTTTCTGTTCTTATCACCGTCTTTTGCAGGATTTACGCAATCATTTTATTTCACAGTTCAAAAGCTGTTCACTCCGCTGACATCTCCTAGATTTACCTCAATGCTACAGAAGTAAATAGATAGCTGGGTTGTGAACTTATGCAGTTGCGATGCACAGCCACCTTACCAAACCCCTTGCTGGTGCTGTTTTCAGTTGTTTATATCTGCCAACTGCATAAGTCAATTTTCAGTAAACCTAATACCTATCAAAGCGAAAAGCAAGCAATCTAGACTCAGGTTGCAACAAAACTCAAACTTGCAAAGGAGAACAATCCATATGGATCTCGTACAAAAAGTTATTGCCTTGACAAACCAAGAACGTGCTAAACGTGGTTTGCGACAATTACAATGGAATGCTCAACTTTTTAATGCCGCACAAGAACATTCTCAAACTATGGCGCACGGTGATTTTTTTGACCATCGTGAGTTGGTTAAACGTGTTAGGGAAGAAGGATATCCATCTTCCTTTGTTGGTGAGAATATTTCTGCAGGTTATTCTACACCAGAAGATGTGGTGAATGGTTGGATGAATAGTCCAGGACATCGCAACAATATTCTGAATTCAGAGTATGAAGAAATTGGGGTTGGTCACTATTATCTAGAAAACGATGGTGGTAGGTTTAAATATAAACATTACTGGACGCAAATTTTTGGAAAACGCTAATTCTTCTTCGCCACTCGTTACTCATTGCTGCCACTAATTGTAGGAACAGTTGAATTGTAGTCAATAACAAGACAGAAGGTTAATAGATAAAATTAACCTTCTGTTCCTCATAACACAAATTCAGTATTCATTTTCGAGGTAATTTATGAGTTGTCAATGCGGATCATCATACATTGTTAAGTCCGGAGATACGCTGTTTTTAATTGCTCAGCGACAGTTAGGTGATGGTAATCGTTGGCAGGAAATTATGAAACCAAATTGCACTCGCTTTACAGAAGAAGAGGCTCGTAATTTGCAAGTTGGTCAGGAAGTCTGTATTCCTAATGGAAATGGAAATGGTCAAACAATAGATTTAGAAGCTACATTTTACGACGTGCAGACTACAGGATGTACTTTCCCAGCTTCCGGTGTATTTGGAATCACATTACGTGCGGCACTTGAAGGTCGATTGGAACCAAGATGTCGAAATACAGGTGAAAACGTCCCCCATGTACAGTGTGCAGTAGCTCGCTCGCAAATTCCCCTGCGGACAAAGTTTACTTTGGTTCTTTGGGATGGTAGGAAAGTTCCTGCAGAAGCCTTAGATGTAGGTACGGCAATTGTACCAGGTAAGATTGATATCCTTGTCGATACCGTTGCAGAAGCACTTGAGCTAGGTAGAAAGCCTGTCAAGGCAATAATTTAATCTCATAGTTGCAGAGAATTTCTCTCCCGGTAAGGAACGTAGCTCGCGCTTGTGACATCAAGATGCGAGCTTTCTTATTTTTTTGGCTGCGACTTGAATTAAATAAAATTAAATAAAATCTGATTTTTATTATTACTTGATATTGCTGGTTTTTTGCTGATATTTGATTGTTTAACAAGTTTTATATGGAGAATTTACTGATATGTTTTTCGTTGCCTATAACGACTGCATAAGTTGATTTTACTGTCAATTATTAACAAGAAAGATAACTTTTTGAGGATAAATTACAATGACAACCAATGAATTTGTTTCATCCGATAGACTTGATGTACTTCAGGCAAATAAAGAGATTGAAACAGAACTGCACCAATCAGTCTCAAGTGAAGGTGAGTTGCTCAATTCTGAAGATACTTTAATTGTCAAAGATTTCGCTGGAACAGCCTCGAAAGGCGAAATTGAAGCGGTAGCTGGTTTCAAGCCGTCCCATGCTTTAGATGAAGTTATGGAAGTTGAGACAGTAGCTGTAGCACAAGACCTAGAATCGCTTCCAGATGCTGCCACATTAGTATATCTACAGCCGGAAACAGTCTGTGGTGCTGACGATCGCACCCGAATTACACCTGCAAATGACACTCCCTGGCGATGGATTTGCAAATTAATTATTACCTTCCCTAATGGTGCAAGAGTCGTTGGTACAGGGTGGTTCATCGGACCACGCACAGTGATGACAGCGGGACACTGCCTCCACAGCCGTGAGCTTGGTTGGGCACGGACAATTGAAGTTATTCCGGGGATGGACGAAGCCCGTCGTCCTTACGGCTCTCAGATTGGAACTTCCTTCCGGGCTACACAAGGCTGGACTAGGGACGCCAAACCTGACTACGATTACGGGGCGATTATTCTCCCAGATGACACCCTCGGTAACCGAGTAGGCTGGTTTGGATTTGCTGCTCCCTCCGACAGCGACTTGCAAGGTTTATTGCTGAATAATTCTGGCTACCCCGGTGACAAGCCATTTGGCACCCAGTGGTTCAACGCTGGCGGTGTAACCCAGGTCGAGGAGCGCAAGATTTACTATATGCTCGATTCGATGGGCGGTCAAAGTGGCAGTCCTGTCTGGCTCAAGCGCAATGATGAACGCCATGCAGTGGGAATTCATGCTTACGGTGGGTGTCCCAACAGCGCCACCCGAATTACAACAGAGGTGTTCAATAATATGTTAGCGTGGCGGAATAATCCTTCCTAAGACAATCGTATACAGACTTAAATTCTGACGCCAAATATAGCGGTTTTTTATAGGGTGCAATACATCTGACGGGGCACAACAGTGTTGTGCCCCTACCCCCTACAAATAAGTCGTTTTCTGGTTAATGAAATGCCAATGCAACTTAGACACTTTTGGTTAACTAGTCTGCTGCTAGTGCTAGCATCATTGTTGTTAGCTTGTGCAGCAGATAAAACTGTTTCTTCCTCTAAATCTAATGTCAATCAACCAGTCTCCTCATCATCTGAGAATCCTGGTAATGAGCCAACTGCTATGACAAGTTACGACCCTAATCAATCAGTTTCCTCACCGAATAATCCTAGTCAAGAGCCTAGTGGGAAAGATACTAGCAAAGCAATCAGTATTGAAGGCAAAATTAGCCAGGTGATGGAAAGTTTTCCTTTGCAATTGATGGTAGAAACTAAAAATGGACGTTATTATGTTGCTCTTCTCCCAGAAACCAAGATTACTCAGCAAGGAAAGACAGTTGACGCCAGCAAATTGAATCCTGGTTTAACAGTGAAGATTCAAGGTCAGTATTCGGGGGCAAATCAATTAGCTATGACTGCCCAAGTGATTGAAATCAAATAAGGAAGTGTGCATTCTCTGCTTATCGCTGGCATTAATTTCCCATCGCTACCCCAGAAGTGCATAAGTTGATTTGACTGACATTTATTAATAAATAGCAAAAGGAGACCATTCCTCTAGTCAAGTACTAGATAAATTTTGCTCTTGTTAGTAGTAAGCACTAAAGTGCTTAAATGAGCGCTTAAGCACTCACTACAAACATGTCAACATTTATTTATTTGCTTGTCCTGTAGCTTCAAACCCTCATAATTTTAGGTAATTTATGACTTGTACACGCGGAAGTTCTTACACCATAAAAACAGGAGATACGCTGTTTATCATTGCTGAGAAAAAGTTAGGTGATGGCAACCGTTGGCGGGAAATTATGAAACCAAATGGTGCCCCATTTACAGAAGAAGAGGCTCGTAATTTGCAGGTGGGTCAGGAAGTCTGCATTCCTGGAACTGTCTCTCCCCCGCCGCCTTCTGGCAATGGTTTCGCAAGTATCGTATCCCGCCAGACCTACGAAGCCATGTTCCCGAACCGCAATCAACTATACACTTACGACAGCCTGATAACTGCAGTGCAGAAATACCCGAAATTCTGCAATGAAGGCTCTGACACACAACGCAAACGCGAGGCAGCGGCATTCCTAGCAAACATTGCCCACGAGACGACGGGAGGCTGGGACACTGCCCCTGGTGGACGTTACGCTTGGGGTCTGCGCTTTGTGGAAGAGGTGGGCTGTGAAAATGGTAATTGCACCCAATACTGCGATGCATCGAATACCACCTATCCCTGCGTACCTGGAAAAACCTATCACGGTCGTGGTCCAATGCAACTATCGTGGAATTATAACTACGGTCAGGTAGGGCGAGCCTTGGGGATAGATTTGCTGCACAACCCTGACTTGGTGAAGACGGATGGCGTCATCTCCTTCCTAACTGCTCTCTGGTTCTGGATGACACCGCAACCACCGAAGCCTTCAGCCCACGATGTCATCAGTGGCAAATGGACACCTTCCGGCAATGATGCAAACTTGGGGCGCTTCCCTGGGTTTGGCATGACTATCAACATCATCAACGGCGGTATCGAATGTAGCAAGCCCACACCTCCCCAAGTCGAGGATAGGGTAGGTTTCTACCGCCGGTTTGCCGAGATGTTGGGTGTGAGTTTGGGCGACAATATCTACTGCGATCGCATGGCGCACTACTAAATAAGTTTCCTCAAAGGGGTGCGGTCACTGCACTCCTTTGAGGAAAATTTAATTTTATTTTTCACACCCAAATGGATAAGAGAATGTCTGCCAGAATTCACTCAAGTGAGTCACCTTTTCCACTTTCAGCGGCTTGACGTAGCGATAAAAAAGCCTCTTTTAAAGGTTGACTAACAGCACTTTCAGGTTCATCAAGTACAAGCTTTTGATAAGCCTCCAGAAAATCCATCCGCAACCGATGGAACAGATGGAGATAATGACGTAGGAAACTAACACAATCCAGGACTACAACTTCAATACCACCTGTTTGCTCATAAATTTCGGCAGCATATTCTTGTACGTACCTATCAATACGCTCTGTAGTTATGAAAATATAATTATCAATTTTTGGCTCATAATTACTGATTTTTTGTAGGGCACGATTAATATCATCTACTGTCACTGGCTTCATTTTCATTTCATAGCAGGTGATGATATTGCTATCGTTACTGAGGGTAATTTCAACATCACCAAGTGCCCCGGTTTGCTCATCAGCAGCATTGTGCAGTTTAAGCGGTAGAGTACGTTGTCCCAGGTAATTTGATGCTGCTTGGTAAGCCGCAGTTACAATCAAAACAGGTAAACGACTGGAATTCCGACAGTTCAGGTGTTGCTCAATCAACGTCACAATTGCTTCCGCAGAAAGGGGAATTGCATCTTGCAGCGTTTTCAAATCAGCTAAGAGGCTGGCAATCCGCTGGTATTTTTCATCTCTAACAATGAGAAGATACCTGATAGTTTCAGCCAGCAAGTCTTGGGCTAATACTTGACCAATATAAACATTCTCAAGCAGATGAAGTACAGTTTTATATAGTATGGTCGGTCTGCCAACTAGATTAACATCTGGTGTCAAAATAATGTTTCTGTTGCGTAGAGCGGGTGTGAGAAAAGCTGTTGTTGGGTTACATGGCAGTTGTTGTTGAGCGACAAATCCACTAATATAAGCTTCATCATAAGTACGACCTGAATAACAGTCAGAGCCGCCAATCTCAGTATAAGGCTTACGAATATCTAAATGTGGTCTGTGAGATTTTGCTAACAAACAAGCTAAAAGTAGTCGAACACCAGCGCGATTTTGAGGATTGCGACATACAAATTCAACATTTCGCGAAATTTCTGCATCGGCTATGACAGATGCTGTTAAATTTTTTGCAACTCTTTCAAATGCTAAAGCAAGGATATCTGCTGGGCTTGACATTCTGATTTTTGCTGTAGATTTTGCTTATTTTTACTAACATCTTGGGTGTCATAGTTAATCCATAAAACTTCTGTCCGCAAACCTTTTGTTGAGTGGCAAGCTTTAGCAGGGGCTGCAATAGACTGCCAATCTCCATATAGTTCTTCCATGAGCGGACAACGATATCCTGAAACAGCTACTTTCCCTTTAACTTTGTGTAGGACATCGGCAAGTTCTCGATGTTGCTCGTCCGTCATTTCATATGCATAAGCTTGACTGTCACCACGCGCATCGTGAGGGTAGGGAGGATCGCAATAAAAAAGAGTTTCTTCGCTATCGTAGCGTTCAATAACTTTAATCGCCGAATCATTTTCTATCTGCACTCGTAACAGTCTTTGCACAATTTCTGGAAGGGTTTCTACACTTCCCAACCACCGAGAAACAGCCCCAGCCATTCCCGCACGACTTGTTAATTTACAATGTGCCCATCTACCAGAACTAGCTTTTTGTGCTAGTCCAGTTCTCACCTGTCTAGCTCTAATAAAAAAGCATCTAGCCCTTTCCAATTCCGATAAATCTTGCACTGGCTGATAAATTGCTGTCTCGAATTCTTGACGGGAGAAAGGAGTTAACCCGATGGCTTCAATTAATGCTTCCTTTTGTTCTCGCAACACACGGAAGAAGTTAACAACCTCCCCATCAAGGTCATTATAAGTTTCTACAGGTGAAGGATTGCGGTTAAGTAAAACTGCTGCTGAACCTCCAAACGGTTCACAGTAATGTTGTACATCCGGCAATAAAGGTAATAGCCAATCCAAATGGCTAAACTTACCACCATACCAGCCAAAAGCGATTAGCTTACTCTTACCCATTTTCTTTTTTTCCTGACCCTCAAAACCTACAAGCTAACCCATCCCGAAATACCAACAACTCCCCTGGATGAATCGTCGTCCAAACTTCATTATCCGTCAGCGGTGTGGTCGCAATCACCGCCACGCGATCGCTTGGGGTTGTCAGTTCTTGAAAATCCACTGTCACATCTTCATCTATTAAATGAGCCGCAGCAAAGGGAGCTTGACGCACAATGTAGCAAAGCTTGGTGGAACAGTGGGCAAAAAAATGCTCTCCATCCGAGAGCAAATAATTAAAAGTTCCTTTGGTAGCAATACTTGCAGTAATTTTCTCCAATACCGAATACAGCTTTGACAGTGGTGGTTTCTCTTGCCCAAAATTTTCCCTTAATGTGTTTAAAATCAAACAAAAAGCTCGCTCACTATCCGTATTTCCCACGGGAATATAAAACCCAGCATTCTCAGGATAAAAATCGGGTAAGTCGCCATTGTGAGCAAACACCCAATACCGTCCCCACAGTTCCCGACGGAAAGGGTGGCAATTTTCCAATGCTACCTCGCCAAAAGTTGCTTTGCGGATATGGGCTATGACATGGGTAGAGTGGATGGGGTAGCTTCGCACCAATTCGGCGATGGGAGATGCGATGGATGGTTTAACATCTACAAAAATCCGACATCCCTTACCTTCAAAGAAAGCAATCCCCCAACCATCCCGATGCTCGTCTGTCCTCCCTCCCCGCGCACAAAAACCTTCAAAAGAAAAGCAAATATCGGTTGGTACATTGCAATTCATTCCTAGTAGTTGGCACATGAAAGTTTAAGTATTAACATATGATGTCCTGTCAACAAATTGTAGCGGCAATTAATAATCCTTAGCCTGACATTTTTCACTGGACTCAAAGACTGGGAAGCAGAGATAGAGAAAACAAATCAAAACCATCAAACAGCGTCTTGATTGCCAGGATAATCACAGTGGTAATAAAGATACGTCGCAACCATTTATTACTGAGCCAGATAGCAACCTGCGCTCCCACTAGTCCGCCAATGAACATGGTAATGCTGAGAATGATACCAAGCTGATAATCGACTATCCCATTGATGATAAAGATAATGGTAGCAACTAGGGAAGAAAAAACATTGATTAGCTTTGTGTTCGCTACTGCCTCCAGAAAAGTCATGCGAAATAGAGCCACATAGGCTGCAGTGAGCAAAGTTACATAGCCGCCACTGAAAAAACCCCCATAAATACCCAGTATAAAAGTTACGCCATATGCCGCGACTACTGCTGCTGGTGAGGGACTTGCTGCTGCTGTATCTAATCCTGCATCGCGGTTGACAATAGAAAATGCGGCGATAGCAACCATAAAACATGAGATAATCACCGGCATTGCCTTTGTCGGCACAATCAAAACCAGTAATGCACCTAAGATTGAGCCAGCAATCGTTAGCAAAATCAATAGTGGCAAGCGATTAATATCAATGGTATTTTTACCAATAAAAGGTAGAGTCCCACCAATACTCATAAAAGTTAAAGCCAACATATTGGTGGCAATAGCAGTGTGCGCTTCCACACCTACTTGTAACATCACAGGTATAGTAATCAGAGAAGTGCTACCTGTGATTACACTAATAATACTTGTGACAAAAAAAACTAATATCAAGACAAGCAATGGGATGATATCCACAAAGGATGTTGACCTCCTGATGAACTACCCAGACCTACTTTGTTGAGGTCTGGGTTTCTGAAACCAGACCAGTAGATTTGGATTTTTGACGCTTCTTTGCCCCTAGTTGCCGCATACTTCCCGCTTTTTTGCGAGTGCTTGCGGTAGAGCTTGGCGACTCTGCGTCTACGAAGCTAGTTCCTAACTCCGTCAGATTAACGCCACTTGCTCCACTTGGGGAGCCACCCCGTTGGACGGGTTCCCCGGCTTGAAGGGAGTGGTGTGAGACCCCAAGACCGCAGTGGCTCCCTTTAGCCCAATAAAGCATTACTTCAGCAGCAGCAATATCACGGTCTTGACGATATCCGCAAACAGCACAATCATGAACTCTAATATCAAGAGTTTTTTTGTGTTGATGACCACATCTAGGGCAAGTTTGGCTAGGCTTTACTTTCTTGGTTGGAACTTCTACAAATACACCACCAATCTGTTCCACTTTGTATTTGATAGTACTGCGAAGCATTCCAAAACCAACATCAAGTATTGACTTATTCAAACTCGCTTTTTGTTTCTTGCGCTTACCTTTCTTGGCTTTACTGGTCATGTTCTTAACTTCTAGTTTTTCAGTTGCAACGAAGCTATTACCGCTTACAATTTCTGCTGCAATTTGATGTACCCAATTTTGACGTAAATCGGCAACTTTACGAGTTAGCTTACTAACCTTGTTTTGGGCTTTCTTCCATTTTCTAGAAGCTTTGATTTTTTTCTTTCTATTTGGTGCTTGCTTCCGCCTTTTATTCTTGGAAGCTTTTTTAATTAGCTGTTCGGCATTCCTCAAAAACTTCGGTGCTTGAATTTGTTGATGATTCTCACCATCGGTAATTGATAAAGCTGAATTGCAACCTAAATCTATACCAATAGCACCAGTTGGTAAAATTTCTGGTTTGAGAGCTTTTTCTAAAACATCAACTGTAATAGATGCGTACCATTTACTATTTCTAAAAACAATGGTGCAAGTAGTAGGTGTTCCCCAATACTTAGCTTTGCCTCGCATCTGAATACGCCCAATTTTAGACAGATTCAAATACCCGTTTTCACCGTCAGACTCTACAGAATAACCAGATTTAGCCGGATATGTCCATCCTGAATAATGGCGTATTGATTTGAATCGTGGACGCTTACCTAAACCCTTGAACCAACGCTCAAAGGCATAATCTACACGCTTCAATGTAGCTTGTAGAGCTTGAGAATTGATTTCTTTGTACTCTGTCCAAACTTCTTTGAATGCTGGTAAGCAATTCTGTTGTTCAAAATAGCTAACAGAATGATTGAATTTTTGATATTGAGTAAACCTGTTATATACAGCAGCGTTGTACAAGTCTTTTTGGAGCTTCCGGTGATACCTCAAAGACTGTTCTATTTGTTTGTTTGGGTATAACCTAAAAGTCATCCGTCTTGTAGCCACTGATTTATTTGCCTCCTTTTTAGATTTATTCTATGATATTACAGTTGACGTACAATCTCAAGAAGCACCAAACGACTAATTTCCCGCTATTCATCCCTACCTTGCTTCGCTGAAGGTAGAGACTTTCGCGCTACGTTAAAATCCGGTTGACGAGTCGGGAGAGGGAAGTAATGAATAGACTTGCAGGAACCATGATGGCGGCGATAGCATCCTTTGTTGCCACCAACTTGGATGATATTATTATCTTGACTATCTTTTTCGCCCAAGTTAATTCTACCTTCCGCCGCCGACATATAATTCTGGGTCAGTACCTAGGTTTTAGCGCCATAATTATCGCCAGTCTACCTGGTTTCTTGGGTGGTTTAATTGTACCCAAAGCCTGGATTGGCATTTTAGGTTTAGTTCCGATTTTTATAGGTATCAGCCACTTAGTCCATAGCAAAGCTGATCAAGCCGAAGTCCAAACAGTCTCAGATGAATTAAACTCATCAATAGGGAATGCATCTGTGCTGTCAATCATCACTAGTATTCTATCTCCACAAACGTATAAAGTAGCAGCAGTTACCTTTGCCAATGGGGGAGATAATATAGGCATTTATGTGCCTTTTTTTGCCAGTAGTGATTTGGCAAGTCTGGGCGTAATTCTTGGGGTTTTTTACTTACTTGTTAGTGTGTGGTGCTACATTGCTTACCAATTTACCCGCCACTCTAGCATAGCTGGGATTTTAACTCGCTACGGTCATGTATTTGTTCCTTTTATCCTGATTGGTTTAGGAGTTTATATTGTGATTGAAAGCGGTACATATCAGCTAATCCTGAAGTTTGCATAGTAATTTTTACTTATTGCCAAATTTGGTGGCTAAAAAACGCATAAAATGCCGATTCCGTGAGGAATAATCAGCGAAATAATCAATATATGATGCTTTGTTAAGATAACAACAATCTATCTAGGAGTAAATGTTAAAAATAGAACTAATATTTTTTCCTACTCATACTCAGACCCAACAAATTAAGGAGGAATAACATTTGAATATCCTAGAGTTTTCCCTGCTAGTGTGGATGGGGTCGTTTACTGCTGGTTTTATTGGGGCACTGACTGGATTAGGGGGTGGAGTAGTAATTGTTCCCTTATTAACTTCCATATTTGGTGTTGATATTCGCTATGCTATTGGTGCTTCACTGGTATCAGTAATTGCTACTTCTTTAGGTGCGGCATCTACTTATATTAAAAAAGGCTTTGCTAATGTCCGCTTAGGAATGTTATTAGAAGTAGCGACAACCATAGGAGCTATAGTTGGGGCATTAATTGCTACTTTTGTGTCTGTTAAAGCTTTATCTATTGTCCTGGCAATTGTCTTAATTTATTCCGCCTACCTATCGCAACGACCCAAACTCGAACATTCCCAAGGTGAGTCCAGCGATTCTTTAGCTAGCTATTTCAAACTCAATAGCAGTTATCCCACTCCGGAAGGACTAATGTCTTATCAAATTCATTCTCTCCCAGTTGGTTTTGGTGTGATGTGGGTAGCGGGGGTAATTTCGGGGTTGCTGGGTATTGGTTCGGGTGCCTTCAAGGTACTGGCGATGGATCAGGTGATGCGTATCCCGTTTAAAGTATCCACTACCACCAGTAATTTTACCATTGGTGTCACCGCTGCGGCATCAGCAGGGGTTTATTTAGCACGAGGTTACATCGACCCCGGACTTTCTATGCCGGTAATGTTGGGAATATTACCAGGTGCTTTTTTGGGTGCAAGAGTGCTTTTAGGTGCCAAGACGCAGATTTTGCGAATTGTGTTTAGTTTGGTGCTGTTGTTAATGGCTTTGAAGATGGTCTATACCAGTTTGGCTGGAGGGTTTTAAATTGGACAAATTTGATTCTAGTTTGCGTCGGGGATTACCGATACCATATGAAGTTGCTCCCAACAGCAATATCAATATAAAAACAACATCCGATTTGCAACTGGAGCATTTACTGAGTAACCTACTCAAGTACGGCGTAATCATGGCTAGCGCTGTAGTTTTATTCGGTGGAATACTTTACTTAATTCGCCACGGTGGTGAACCGGCGAACTATCATGTTTTTCAGGGTACACCATTGGAGTTCTGCTCGCCAATTAGTGTAGTAAAAGCAGCTTTGTCTGGTAGTAGTCGTGGCATTATTCAACTGGGATTGATATTATTAACTGCTGTTCCAATTCTGCGGGTGGTGATTTCCCTATTAGCTTTTCTAGTGCTGCAAAACTTTAGTTATGTGATGGTGACATCGTTAGTATTAGTGGCGCTGATGTATAGTCTTGTAGGAGGTCATTAGAAATTTTCTTTCTCTCAACTCAGCAGGGATGGGGAAAGGGAGGTGAGCAGGGGATGAAACACCTAAAATCACGCGCTCAAGACTTGCGGAGTCTATTTGAGGGAAGCATTACAATTGAATATGTAGCGGAACCTCTCAAAGCAGTGTCCGCTGATGCTGACGCTGCTGAGGTACTACAGTGGATGGTGGAACGGGATTTCGATGTCATTGGTATCCAAACAGGAGAAGTAATCGCTGGTTATGTGGAACGTTCGCACCTGAATAGCGGTAAATTTGCTAAGTGTGGTGACTATCAGCAGGTGTTTCATCCCTCAGAACTGATAGCTAGTTCTACTCCCCTGATGAAGTTGCTACCTATCCTCCAGCAAACTCCTAGAGTATTTGTATTAGATTGCAATCAAATTAGTGGTATTGTTACCTGCGGTGACTTACAAAAAGCTCCTGTACGCATGTTGTTGTTTGGCTTGGTAACGCTTTTAGAGATGAATTTGTTACGCTTGGTGCGGCTTTATTATCCCCAAGATTCGTGGCAAAAAGTCCTCAAGTCTGACCGCGTAGATGCTGCTAAACGGCTGTGGAGAGAGAGTCAACTTCGTAATGAAGCCACAGATTTGTTAGATTATCTGCAGTTTTGTGACAAGCGAGATTTGATTTTGGATAATTCCGAACTGACACAGCGATTGGAATTGAAATCTAAACGGGGTGCCGAACGCTTTTTTAAGTCTGCGGAACAGTTGAGAAACCGACTCGCTCATGCTCAAGATTTGGTGAATGGTTCTTCATGGACAGAGTTAATTTCTTTAGCGGAGGGGATGGAAAAGCTATTAAGAAGTTGCGAAGATATTGGGTAATAATTGTTCGGCAATCTGGCGATATTACCTTAAAGATTTGGCGTTTCAATCCCTGATAACTTATATCTTGCTCCACGGGAGGTATAACCTCCCGACGCTTGTTCCCTGGTTGAACCAGGGAACGAGAAATAAGCCGACTGCACAAATTCATATAACTGATTGTTTCCATCCCTGATAGGGATTAGTGTTAGTTGCAACCTTGCGGACACCACCTTCACCTTCAATTCCCAGTGTTTTGTTTCAATCCCTGATAGGGATTAGTATTATACCATTTCACTTATATCATGACACAAATGGATGGCTAGGGGTAAGGCATTGCCTTACCCCTACTTAGATTTTGATGTATCGCGAATTTGGTGAAATGGTATTAGTTGCAACGCTTCCGTTACTCCTACCCTGATGTAGAACCTCCTGGTGCTGACCAGTTCAATCTGGGAACGAGAAGCGGGAATAGGGAAATAAGGAAGAAATTCCCCATTACCCATCCCCGATTCCCCACACTATGTAGTTTTCGGAAATAACCATTTCCGAAACCGGAAATTAACTTTGCCAATTTCAGCAATAAACCTTACAGAAATAGTAAATGATTTCTAAGGCTATTAGTTCTATTCTAAATATTGTCAACCTAGTAAATCAGGAAATACCCAATAAATTATAACTCAATCACAAATCAATAAATAGTTAATGAGAACACAAAATCTGAATTAAAAATCTAGTTTGTAACTGTTAAATCCCAGTTGTAAATAGAGGAGACAAGGGGGTTATTATGGAAAATTTAATTACTGAAAATTGGGATAACCGTCTTTTAGTAGAATTACCAGAACAAAGCACCAAAAATAGAGAAAGTATTGTTCGCTGGTTACTAGGGAAAGATGTTTCTGAGACTCCCACAACCCTGACTCCTTCTCAACTCAAATATGCTGAGCAAATGAGGGAATATCGCTACCGAATTTTACAGGGACGTTATCTGGGAGTCAACTCCCAAACAGCCTATCGCAACTTAATTACCCGCTTGGGTAGCTTTGTAATCCTGCGAAATAAAATTCGTGCTTGGGTATCGGTGAGTCGCGATCGCCAACGTTCTGTGATTGATGTATTAGAGGAAGTAATCCAAGAATTATTACAAAGCGATCGCCACCTAGGAGAGGAAATTGCATGGATTGCTAAATGTACTTCCGATCCTCGACTGAAAAATGCGCTGCTGTTAACCGTTACAGAAGAGTATTGTCTCAGACCAATTCGCAATCAACCCCTAATTGCTTATCGGTTTATTAATTACTTGCGACGCACTTCCCGTGGGGGTTTAACTTACGTTCCAACTGAGCAATTAGTCAGGCTAGTTTCAGACGAAATGCTCGGCGATGATCGGGATAATTTTGTCAGTTTAGTAGATTATCAAGCCTACGCTGAAGAAAATAATCCTCACCAAATCCATGAACAACAGGATATGCAAATAGTATTGCAAAATTCATTTTCCCAATATCTAAGTTGCCATATAGGTGAGGTGGCTGTCCAATGGTTGACACTTCATTTGCAAGGTTACACACCAAAAGCGATCGCCGAAGATTTGAATATGTCAGTTCAGCAAGTATACCGGCTGCGGGAAAAAATTTGCTACCATGCCAAGGAGATATTTTCTAAACAGTGTCCTGAACTTCTTAACGACTGGTTAGACGCTTCTTGAAAGAAGCTTACATGTAACGCTGCTTCTATAGATTATGTAGTTTTCGGAAATCAAGATTGCACAAACAGGAAATAGCTGTTTAAGGTTTCTCTTTTACCTTAAAGATAGAGCTATAGCTAGCCTATATGATTTGTACAAGAACCCTCACCCCCAGCCCCTCTCCCGCTTGGGAGAGGGGAATTAAGAAGTTTATAGGAATGATTTAGGCTTGCTATATTTCCCTTTTATCTCAAGTAATTATATTGTTGACAGTCATTATCATGAGCATTTTTTGGTTTGTCGGGTCATTTCTGAGGGCGAGAAAAGCATTACAATGGTGGTCGCAAAGACAAGCGCAACACCTATCTGTGGAAGCAGAGAAAATTCGCGATGGTTTATTGCAAGAAAATTTCTCAATACGTCGCAATTTAGAGATGGCAATACTTGATAATGCGGCTCTTTCCAGCGAGAGTAGTGAAGATTATTTACAAACTATGGAGCAATTGTATTATTCCTTAAAGGAATTGAGCGATCGCCTATCTCCAGAGTATATCTATGATAGCTTACCTCTAGCAATTCAAGGTGTCTTAGAACCTTGGCTGAAGCGCTATCCCCAGCTTAATCTGAAAATAGACACACCAATAAATTGGCGTCATGAATCTCCCGACCGCAGTATATTGATTGTCAGGACTCTAGAGGAACTATTAAAAATTATTTTGCCAGATGTTTTGACGAACATATCAATTTATTTTACTTTAAAACTAGAAGGAGATATGGCTGAGTTAATGGTAAAAGTTACTTATCCTGATATCTCAACCCGTATCTCCTGTTCTAGTTCCCAAGACTTAGAATATCTCCGCGAAACTTTTCAATTTTTAACACCCGGTAAATGTTGCTATATAAAACAAGATTTATCTTTAGGGTGTTACTTTCGCTGGTGAAAACAAACCCAAATGTTTAATTCTTAAAACAGACAAACAGGGGATTAGCAATGCAGGAAAGTTTTACCGAGAACAAGTTAGAAAAAATTTTGGTGATTGATGACCACGAATCAGTTTTATTTGGCACAATTCAAATTATCAAAAAACAGTATAACGATGCGGAAATAGCCACCGCTGAAAATGCTCAGTCAGCGCTTAAACAAATAGAAATCATTCAGCCTGATGTAGTAGTAATGGATTTGTCTATTCCGGAGAAATCTGGAGAGACAGGAAGGACTGAAGTTGGAATTGAACTATTGAGAAAATTGTTGAAAAACTATCCGACACTCAATATTATTGTCCAAAGTGCCCATATCAAAACTTTAGTGCGGATTAAACCGGAAATTGATGCTCATCAAGGAGGCTTTACCATTGCAGATAAATCTCTTTCCAGTCAGGAAATGTTAAGACGAGTTGATTGGGCATTTCAAGGATTAACTCATACTAAAGATATCAAAGGTTCTGGATTAGAAATTAAACCAGAATGTGTAACATTAGTAAATTTAGCATTTAATGAAGGATTAACAGATAAAGCAATTGCTGCACGGATGTGTGTTTCAGAACGCATGGTACGTCATTACTGGACTAAACTGCAAGATGCTTTAGAGGTTTATCCAGAAGAGAAGAAAAACATCCGCATTCAAACAGAGAAATCTGCCAGAGAGATGGGTTTAATTGATTAGTTAATAGTCATTAGTCAGTAGGGACGCACGGCCGTGCGTCCGTACCCAGTCATTAGTCATTAGTTCTTTGATTATTGACTAATGAGCTTTGATGCTGGAATTTATTTGATAAATATGCTCAATAATTTAACTAGAATACTTCGAGAAGAATTTGTTATTTGGCGGGTAGGATTAATTCCCGGTTTAACAGTAATTGCACTAATAATCATTGCGAGAATGACGGGAACGCTGCAATTTTTAGAGTGGATGGCTTTTGATAAATTATTACGCTTGCGTCCCCAAGAACCAATTGACGAACGGGTAATAATTGTCGGGATTAATGAAGCAGATATTCGCGCAATTAAGCAATATCCCATACCAGATAAAGAACTAGCTGACCTGATAAACAAATTACAAATTTACCAGCCAAGAGTGATTGGAATTGATATTTTTAGAGATTACCCTGTTCAACCAGGTGATGATGAACTTGTAAACACCTTTAAGAGGAGTAAAAATTTAGTCGCTACAGAGAAAGCATTACCTCCAGAAATTGCATCCCCATCAAGTTTACCACCACAACAAATAGGTTTTGCCGATTCAGTTTTAGATGTAGATGGTAGCTTACGACGAACCTTGTTAGGAACCAATACCCTAAAGGGAGAATTTAAATTAAGTTTAGGTTTGCGATTAGCAAAGAGATATTTAATTAAAGAGAATATTACCTTAACCAATGGAACTTACGACCGCTATGCTATGCGGTTTGCAAACACTGAATTACCTAGAATTTTCCCAAATACGGGTGCATATGTAGGTGCAGATGCTGGTGGGGTGCAAACACTAATAAACTATCGTAATAGTAGGTTCCGAGTTTTAAGTCTCCAGGATATTAAGCAAGATAAATTTAGCCCAAGATGGATACGCGATCGCGTTGTGATTATTGGCATAATGTCTCCTGGAGTTGATATCAAAAATTCTCCAGCGATGAGATTTAGTGAAGTTGTCGATTCTCAACAAGCATATGGGGTAGAGACTCAGGCACATATTGTCAGTCAAATTCTCAGTTCAGTCTTAGATAATAGACCGCTAATCAAAACTTGGCAAGAAGTTTGGGAATATCTGTGGATTATTAGTTGGGGTTTATTAGCAATTGCTTTTGCAAAATTAACCCAATCCCCCTTAATTAATTTCTTAATTATCGGAATTGCTGGCACTATTCTGATACTAATTAGTTACTCCCTGCTGCTAGTGGGTTGGTGGATACCAGTTGTACCCAATCTACTGGTTTTTACTTTAAATGGTCTTGGTCTTGCGGCTTTATATCAATATGAGCGAGCGCTAAAGTCGAAAATTGAGGAACGACAATTTATTATTCAACATTCCTATACTACCATTCACAATGGACCTTTACAGACTTTAGGTAGATTACTCCAACATCTGAAAGAAGAAGAAATGAGCCAAAATTTACTTTTGGAGAAGATGGAAAAATTAAATCAAGAAATCCGGGGAGTATATGATTATTTAGAACGGGAAAGTGTCAGCCAAAATAAAAAATTTTATATAGTTAACGGTCAAGTAATTAATTTACACGACCCGATTCATTCAGTTTTATATCAAGTTTACACTTATACTTTAGAGCGAGATTTACTCCATTTTCAAACTATCAAAATTAAACTGCCTCAATTTCAACCAGCAGACAAACAAAGCTTTAGTATTTCCCAAAAGCGATTGCTGTGTCAATTTCTGGAAGAATCTTTATGCAATGTAGGAAAACATGCTCAAGGAGTAACTCGACTCAAGGTAAACTTTATTAAGGAGCAACAGACATATATTCTCAGCGTTATCGATAATGGAGCCGGGATACAATCAGATAGAGAAGGTCGAGGAACAGAGCAGTTTAAAAATATTGCTCGACAACTGGGAGGAAAGTTTCAGCGTTTTTCACTTCCTGACAATAGAGGTACTGTTTGTCAATTATCTTTACCTGAATCCAAGGATTGGTTAGCAATTGGGAAGTGGTTGATGACCATGTAGTTTTCGGTAATAGGGATTACAGAAAGCAGCAATCATGTTCGCGTAAAATGGTAATGAAATATCATAAATACCTATTATTATTGAAATTAATCGGCAATCGTCAGGGTAGGAATACTCTTATTATGCAGCCTTTAAATCAATTCCTGGCTGGTAAGCTATTAGTCAGTATTTTAGCGTCTTCACTGTTATTAACCCAAACTGCCTTAGCAGAATATAAACCAGACCCCGAACAACCACCACCAAAGTCTGGAACCACACAAGCACCAAGGGGACCTAAACTTCTACCCCTAATATTACTTGCACCGCGAACCCATGTAGGTACAACAGATTCTCTACGTCCGACCTTCGCTTGGTTTATCCGCGATCGTCAACCACATTCGCTCTTATTTACTCTCTGGGAGTTGAACCCAGAAGACCCAAAAGGAGAGCCAAAACAAAAAATTCATCAGGAAACTTTGACAAATTCACCAGGAATTATGACGTTTTCTTTCCCAGAAAACAAGCCTGGTTTAACCCTGGGAAGAACATACTTATGGGAAGTAAAAATCATGAGTAATTCTAACCCTTCCAGAGCTATTGTAGATAGCAGCGCTGAAATTGAGATTGTCAAAATTCCTGAAAATCTTAGCAGTACGCTTGCTAGAACACAAGATATCAAACAAAGAGCAAATCTCTATGCCGAAGCAGGTATTTGGTACACTGCTATCAGTGAAGCTTTAAAAGTTGCTCCCCAGCAGAAATTAGGAGAAATTGCAGCTAGTTTAGTAGAAGACTTAGCCGATATAGATAAACCCAAACCAGAAAATAAATGCCAAGATACTCGACAGACTCCACAAGAACAACAAATGTGTGCATGGAGTCAAAACTTAAGGGAAATTTCTCTTAACCAGAAATGATATTTTACCATAATTTTATCGTTCCCAGGTTCAACCCAGGAACAATATCTGGGAAGTTATATAGCAAGCCTAAATCATTTGTATAAATCTCTTAATTCCCCTCTCTCAAGCGGGAGAGGGGCTGGGGTGAGGGTTCTTGTACAAATCATATAGGCTAACTATACCTCCCGTCGTGCAAAATATCAGTTTAACTAATTTGCTCATCTAGAAAATACTTACCTTCCAGACGATAAGCATCATCAAGATAACTTAAAGCCGCTGCTTTTGTCGGCATATCTTTGTAATTATGAGCAATCTCTACCGCTTCTTTCAACAAACTAATTGCCTTTTCTGCTTGTCCCAAACTAATATAAGCTTGTGCTTGTTCTGTTTCCATCCGAGCCATTTGCGGTAAGTCTTGAATTTGGCGATAATAAGAAACTACCGGCTCCCAATTGCTAATCGCTTGCTCATGTTCACCCAACTGCTGATAAGCCCTTGCCATATATTCTAAGACAATGACTTCATGGGGACGATTCCGATTTTTTTGGTATGCATTCAAAGCGGGTTTCCAGCTTTCAATAGCACCGCGAAAATCTCCAGCTTTATAAAGTTCAATTCCTACGTCCTCCATTTGAATAACATCCGAAGCTTGTGCATTTACCAATTGTCCAATGCTCACTTGCAAATCTTGTAAAGGGTTAAAACTCATCCCTAAACAAAAAGTTAGACTGATGATAAATAACAATTTAAAAAATACATACTTGGTGAATTGTTGAGAGGTTTTTAACATATACTTACTCCAGAATTATAGGATTTTGTTTAATTTTTATTCTTGCTCTCTCCAGCTAAGAGACAACACTCTTTATCCAGCATTACAACCTCAGTTTCTGGAGAAAGCATCCGAATTATTACACAACTCCAGTCTGAGGTTTTCCGGATAAATTTAGATGTTTTTCCCGAAATTTCTCAAAAAATTAATCAAACAATTAGTTTATTCGCCGACAGTTAGCAAATTATCGCCAGCTACTAATCTAAATATCAAATCCCAATTTTAATTATCGGAAAAATTGGCAAATTCATCTTCAGCAATGCCGAAAAATTTGCCCCCAGAAGCTACCCCAAAAACTAGCGGTTTTTGATATTTCTATTTTCTATGTCCTGTGTTCGTTACTATTATGACATGAACTTTGACTGTTTGTGTGTAGTCTAGATGTCAAAAATACTTACATCTCAGCAAAAACCACAAGCGTCTTTACCCGGAGACTATATAAAGTTAGTATAAACATAGTATAAAGATACTATTAAATAAGCAGTAATTTTGCTGAATTTAATTTATATCTCCGCACCAGGGAAGAATCATGGCAATTTATCTAGACTCAGCGATTGTATCGGAAGCTGAAACTGCCCGCCAAATGGGCTGGATAAAAGGTATCACAACCAATCCTACACTTTTAGCGCAAAGCAACAACCCCCCAGAAACCACGCTGTTAAAATTGGCAGAGTTAACTCCAGGACCGCTGTATTACCAGTTAATGGCGGCAGATTTCGATGGTATGCTGGCGGAAGGAAGGAAAGCCTTTGAGATTATTGGCTCTAAATTGATATTAAAGATACCCGCCACCTCCGTAGGATTCGCGGCAGTAGCCCATCTATCACCGGAAATTACTTGTTCTGTGACAGCAATTTACAGTCCAGCCCAAGCAGCAGTAGCACGAGAAGCAGGTGCAAAAATTGCCATTGCTTACGTAAATCGCGCCACTAGATTGTTAGGTGACGGTATTGCTTTGGTAAGGGATATGGCGGATATTCTCAAAGGTAGCGATACTCAAATCCTCGCAGCTAGTATCAAATCACCCCAAGAAGCAGCAGCATCCTTACAAGCTGGAGCGCATCACCTGACCCTACCTTTAGCTATGCTGCAATCGATGACTGTCCATGAATTCTCCCAAAAAACAGTCGAAGAATTCGCCAAAAATGGTACTGGTTTAAAGATTTAGTTGCAACCGGGGCGCCATAAAAGCGTCCCTATAAATCACCCATATAGGAATCATATTTGATTTTTGAAAAGATACGTAGTGGCGTGGCAAGCCTTAAATGTTGCAATAAATTTTCTTGTGGTGTGGGCCGATCTGCCCGCACGGGACGGGCCAGACGCCCATCCCACAAGAGTTTGCTAATGCACAAATTTAGCCTGTCCACGCCAGTAGGGTGTGTTAGCGCTTCGCTAACGCACCATTTTCTAGGCTAGGGTGCGTTACGACGTTCCGTAAGGGCGCACCCTACAATACTGCAAAAGCGTCCCTATAAATCACCCATATATTAGTAATTATATAGCTTTTCCTAATCTACTTAGATACAAATTTATCGGCGTTCATCTGTGTTCATCTTCTTCTATCGGCGGTTAACTCTTTTATTATTTAGGTTTTCTTCCCACTTACAGCAGATTCGATGTTTATGAGGTACAGTAACCGATTCAAATTCAAAGTTTAAAAATCATCCCTGAAATTGGTGTACCTCACGTACCTCAAAAGTGCTGTATTTGTATTTTTCGGAAAAATGAATTTCCGAAACAGGTAAATAAATCAACCGAAAATATCAATGACGACTCGACTTGATTCTGATTATGATGAGCAGCATAGAGTTAAGGGTTTGTTGCTCATCTTGATATCCTCTAGCAATTATTAACTTTTGTAACAACAACAGTAAATTTACTGGGTTCACTTGATACCGATATTAGAACCCAAAAATATGACTCGGAAAACTCTCCCTAAACATCCTGTTAAACAGGACGTTTTCAGAGGAGTAAAACGCCATGTCTTTAACTCGATTTATTTGATTTTCTAGGTAAAATAAAATGCCAGCCGAATTCACCCTTGGTACTTTAAATAGTAATCGTACCCTGAATAATTTTGTAGGTAATACTAACACCTCTGATACTTTTTTATTCAATCTAAATAGTAACAAAATCGTTAATTTAGCCCTAACTGGCTTAAGCGCTGATGCTGATTTACGATTGTTTCGTGCTAGCAGTATTAGTGGACAATTAGAACCAGCAGAAGAAATTACTAGGTCAGATGGTACTGGTACTAGAGATGAAGCAATTAATCGCTTTCTGACAGCAGGTAATTATATTGCCGAAGTTTACCAATACAGTGGCAATACTAACTACACGCTCAATGTCTCTAACAATAACACTGGCGTTGCTAGCAATCTATTACCCACAGAAGTCAATGTTGGTACACTCAATGAAGCCAGAAGTTTTACCGGCAATGTTGGTAACACTAACACAGCGGATATTTATCGCTTCTCGCTGAATAGTGGCAGTAATGTTGACATCTCCTTAACCGGACTCAGTGCAGATGCAGATATTCGCTTAATTCGAGACATTAATAATAACGGTATAGTCGATACTGGTGAAGTGATTACCCAATCCCGGCGGTTCTTTGTTGCTGATGAATCTATTAAGCAATCTTTAGCAGCCGGTAACTACTTTGTTGAAGTCTTTCAAGGGACTAGCAATAACAATACCCATTACAGATTGGGACTATCTGCCACTGCGATTAATAGTACTACCTCTGGTGTAGATTTAGTAGGTCAGTTTGGTACGGTGGAGGCACCAGATATTAGGCTAGTTAACGATAACGGTCAAGCCCAAGTGTTTGTAACTAACCAAGGTCAACGCTCCCTCACCAGTCCGGTAACAGTTAATCTCTACGCTTCCACTGACCGTATTTATAATAGCAACGATGAACTTTTGGGGTCAGTTACTTTAAATGTTAATTTAGCTCCCGGTCAGTCTCAAGCCTATAACTTTAACTTTAGAAATCCCACAGTTGTTGCTCCCGGTGCTTACAATTTGCTAGCGAGAATTGATGCTAATAATGATGTAGTCGAAACCAATGAAAGCAACAACTTAGCTAGCTTCCGCACCTTTGCTCCTGGTACCGATGTTGTTCTGTTTTGGAACGCTGTTTTATTAAATGCGATTCAAAGTTCCAATGTAGCACCACCCCTAGCGGCTAGAAATCAAGCCATTGTTCATGCTGCTATCTATGATGCAGTAAATGCTATTGACCGCAGCCATAACTCCTTATACGTCAATGTCAATGCAGATTCAGCTACGGGTGCATCCATCGACGCGGCTGCTGCTACCGCTGCTCATCGCACCCTGAGTACTTTATTCCCCAACTTGAGAAGCACATTTGATGAAGAGTTGGAGAATTGGTTAGCAGTGATTCCCGATGGTAACGCTGAGGACAGGGGAATTAATATTGGTGAATTCGTTGCTGACACCATTCTCAATCGCCGTGTAAATGATGGTTCAGCGGGGGCACAGACTGTGTACACTCCCGGAACCAACCCAGGTGATTACCAATCAACCCGCACCGATGACTTTGTTTTATTACCCAGTTGGGGAAGAGTTACTCCCTTTGCGATTCCCAATACCACCAGCTTCCGCCCCAGTGGTCCTCCGGTATTTGGTAGTGCCCAATACAACATCGAACTGGATGAAGTCCGCAGATTTGGCGGCATTAACAGTACACAACGCACCGCAGACCAAACGCAGATTGCTCAATTTTGGGCTTATGACCGTCCCGACACCTTCCGACCACCCGGACAGTGGAACAAAATTGCACAAACCGTTGCCCTTGAACAACGTAACACAGTTGCCCAAAATGCCCGGTTATTTGCCTTGTTGAACATTGCCCAAGCAGATTCTGGTATTGTTTCATGGGATACTAAATATACTCACAACCAACTCCGCCCGATTACAGCCATTAATAACTCTAGCGACCCAAATTGGCAATCCTTCCTTCCCACTCCTCCCTTCCCTGACTACATTTCCGGACACGCTACCTTTGGCGGTGCAGCAGCGGAAGTTCTGACATTCTTCTTTGGCGATAACTACCGCTTTACTGCTACGTCTCAAGAATTACCTGGAGTTTATCGCACATTCCGTAGTTTCCGGGAAGCAGCCCAAGAAAATGCTGTGAGCCGTGTCTATGCAGGGGTTCACATCCGCTCATCCAACGATGATGGCGTCACTACAGGAGGGGCTGTGGCTAACTATGTTGTCCGCAACTTTGCAGTTTAACTGACATCTTGCACTCAAGAGCGGCACCCCAAATTTCTCGTTCCCAGGTTCAACCGGGGAACAAGATCAGGGAGGTTCTACCTCCAGGAGTGCAAGATATGAGTTAACCTAATTAGTGTGGGATTGTAGGAATGGGTAATGGGTAAGAAATGAATTTCCCCATGCCCCATGCCCTATGCCCTATGCCCCATGCCCCATTCCCTATTATCTATGCAGTCATTTCAGCTTTCACGGTTGCATAAGCCCAATCTAACCAGGGTAACAATGCTTCAATGTTTGCAGTTTCGACAGTTGCTCCACCCCAAATCCGCAGTCCGGGAGGTGCAGAACGATAGGGTGCAATGTCGTAGGCTACACCTTGTTTTTCCAGCAGTTTTGTTACTTTCTTACCGCAGTCCGCTTGCTGTTCTGGTGTTAAGCTAGTGAACCAAGCATCGGTAATTTTCAAACAAATCGAGGTACAAGAACGAGTTTCTGGCTTTTCTGCTAAGAAACCTGCCCAATTGCTAGCTTCCACCCATTTAGCAATGGCCGCTAGGTTGGCTTCGCTACGATTAATTAAACCAGAAAGTCCGCCAATATTTTCTGCCCAAACCAGCGCATCTAAAGCATCTTCGACACACAACATTGATGGGGTATTGATGGTATCACCTTTAAAAATACCTTCAATCAGCTTGCCTTTTTGGGACATGCGGAATAGTTTTGGTAAAGGCCATGCTGGCTGGTAGGTTTCTAAACGTTCTACCGCACGGGGAGAGAGAATGATAACTCCATGCTGGGCTTCTCCACCTAATACCTTCTGCCAAGAATAAGTCACCACATCCAGCTTTTCCCAGGGAAGGTTCATCGCGAACACCGCAGATGTGGCGTCACAAATGGTCAATCCTTCCCGGTCGTCTGGTATCCAATCGCCATTAGGTACCCGGACACCGCTGGTGGTGCCATTCCACAAAAACACCACATCATGGCTAAAATCAACTTGGCTCAGGTCTGGTAAGCTACCATAGCCTGCTTTCATCAAGCGAGTATCTGGCAACTTTAGCTGGTCAACAACATCCTTCACCCATTCCTGACCAAAGCTTTCCCACGCTAAAATATCCAAGGGGCGTTGTCCTAGCAACGACCACATAGCCATTTCTACCGCACCTGTATCAGAAGCAGGGACGATACCGAGACGATAGTCGGCAGGAAGACCGAGGATTTTCTTGGAACGCTCGATGACTTCTGCCAGTTTAGCTTTACCATCGCTGGAACGGTGGGAACGACCGACACAAGCATTTTGCAGACTGGAAACAGACCAGCCGGGACGTTTAGCGCAGGGTCCGGAGGAGAAATGGGTTATCTGGGGTTTAGTGGTTGGGGGTGTAAGAGTTTGCGTCATAGATTGATTAGGGGTCATATGTACCTCATTAATTTTTAATGTAGGAACCGCCAAGAACGCCAAGTAATTTTTAAGTTGGGGAGGAGTTTTCCGTATTCCCGTTCTTGGCAAGTGTCTGTTTGAACGATGGTCAAACCGATTAATTATCGCATTTTGGTGACTTTTGGGTTACGTGCTTCACAGACTCTGCACAGAAGCGATCGCTTTTCTTAGGTTGTCAACAAATAACCTCTCCTAGAGTTGACAAACTTTGCCTTTTCCGAACGCCGACTTCTTGAGGGAGCGGGGGTTTCTCGTTCCCAGGTTCAACCTGGGAATGAGTACCGGGAGGTTATACCTCCCTCCCTGTCTTCACGATATGAGATATTTTTCATTGTTGTTCTTAAGTCCCTAATTCCGTTAATTTTAAAATAAGATCCAACCGTAAATCTTTAACTAAAATCTCTAAAAGTTCTGCTAGTACAGAGTTATCTTCTGGTATGTCTGCAATCAATTGCATTACTAATTCTTCATCCAAATTTTGGGTGGCTTCTTGTAGACATACTATCCAATCATCAGGCATGAGTTGCATTTTTTCGGCATAAAATGCCAAGTTTTCGCTCATAACCCTCACTTCCTTAAAACCTGGCGTTGCTGGGGAAATATCGGCATATAAATAATCGACTCCCAGGTGTTTTTGGATAGTCTCAAAAATTATGTTTTCAACAAAGGGCTTGCGGACGAAATCATTGCACCCTGCTGCTAAAATTTTTGGTTTTTGTTCCTCAAAAGCACTCGCAGTCAGGGCAATAATTACGGTTTTTATGTGGTCTCGGTCTGTTATTGCTTGCTCTTTGGCTCTTATCTGTTTAGCAGCTTTTAGCCCATCCATCACTGGCATTCGCGTATCCATAAAAATTAACTGGGGTTGAAAATTTTCCCACTCTATAACTGCTTCTCGACCATTTTTCGCCACCCGCACCTCAAAGCCAATTGGTTCCAATAGTTTAATCAGCAATAGACGGTTTTCTTTGGTGTCATCGACCACAAGAATCCGATAGGTTATTTGATTTGTTGCTAATCCTATTACTCGTTGTTCAGGTGGGATATTAATGTATTCTGACTGCGCTACTTTTAGGGGTATTTTTAACTCAAAAGTAGTCCCGGAACCCAGATTGCTATTTACTGTAATTTCTCCACCCATTAATTTCACAAACTTTTGTGTAATCGCCAAACCTAAACCAGTTCCGACTGCCAAGTTGCGTCCCGTTTCCGTTTGCGAAAAAGCCAGAAATAACTTATCTAATTCTTCTGGAGAAATTCCTGGTCCCGTATCTTCTACGGCAAAATAAATAAGTTGCCGAGCGCTGATTATTGAAACACCCACTGTTACTCCACCAGTGGTCGTAAATTTGATAGCGTTACCTATCAGATTAATCAAACAACCGCGCAATTTTTGCTCGTCAGCTTGGATATATTGGGGAACTTCAGAAGCTATTTGAAAATTTAAATATATTCCCTTTTGTTCAGCTTTCAGAAAAAACATTTCTTCTAGAGAATCAAAAAAGCGATAACAATCAAAAATGGTTTCATTCAGACTCAGCACACCAGCTTCAATTTTTGATAATTCTAAAACATCGTTAATTAATCCAAGTAAATGCTCCCCACTGTTATAGATAATTTCTATATATTCCCGTTGGTCTTTGTTGAGAAATTCATCGCGTCTGAGAATTTGGGTAAATCCTAAAATAGCGTTTAAGGGTGTTCGGAGTTCATGGCTCATATTTGCCACAAATTCACTTTTAGCTTGGGAAGCTGCTGCTGCTTCCGCTTCTGCTTGACTACGTTCAATAATTTCCTCTTGAAGTAGTTGATTTTGTGCTTGTAAGCGCTTGCTAAGCTGACTAATCAGCAGTTGATTTTTTACCCTTGCTAATACTTCTTCTAATTGAAAAGGTTTAGTAATATAGTCTACTCCCCCAATTTGTAAAGCTTTTATTTTCTCAGCTACTTCATCAAGTCCGCTAAGAAAAATAATAGGAATATCTTGAGTTTTGGGATGAGATTTTAAGATTTGACAAACTTCATAGCCATCCATTACTGGCATTTTGATATCTAGGAGAATTAAATCAGGAGCAGCCCATTGCGCTGCTTTAATACCCATAGCACCTTTTATCGCACCCCGCACCGTATATCCTTGCTCTGACAAAGTTAGGGACAAAATTTGAATGTCTTCTGGTGTATCGTCAATAATTAAAATATTCTGTAATCCTGGTAAATTCTGATTAATATTCATAGTTGGATGAATTTCAACACTGCTTACAAATAATCAAGAATATCAACTCCGATAAATGCCACCTATATACAGGAAAAATTAGTTTATCCCTTGGTATATATTCTAGATGCCACCTTACGCGATATTCCCAGACTTGGGGTTAAGTATGGGAAGAACAATTTTTAAGCCTATTAGATATTACAATCAAAAAGCTGTACCGAATCACTGGTTAATGAAATTTTCGATTAAATCAATAATGCGATCTGCACCAAAGCAGTAGCGCAGCTATCGCAGCGAAAATGATTCACCCAGTCAGTTAAAACTTGTGCTAAAGACCCGTGGGACGGGGGTATTTGGTCAATTAGCTGTAAAATAGCTTGATTATTAATAGTTTCTGCAGCTTGGTAAAGTTGGTCAATCCATGCTGGTGACATCACTGCTAAGGAAACCGCTTCTGGGGACTGGTTGAGGGAAAACTCAGGTGTTTCCTGTTCGTAAATGTAACGGACTCCCAGAAACTCAGCCATTTTAGCAAAGATAATTGACTCTTGAAAGGGCTTGCGGACTAAATCATCACAACCCGCTGCTTAGAGGATGTTTTAAAAGTCAAACTGAGTCAGAACTCATGCAAGTCGTCGAACCATAATACGTATCATCGCAATATAAATAAAAGTTTCTGAGGTTTGTGGTAAGCGTTCATAATCCTTAGAGGATGTTTGAAAACTATCACTATTAACTAAAAATCTAACCCCTAACCCCTTCCCTACCTCTCCCTAACCCTCTCCTAGAAACAGAGGGAAGCGGAAAAGCTTTTTTTGTGGGAAGGGGAACGATAAAATAGTAGCTTCAAAGCCTCTGCCGATCAAAAAAGGCTGCTCCTTTCCCCTCCCCTTTTAGGGGAGAGGTTACTAGAGGTGTTTTTGTGTATCTTTTTAGACTTTTCACACATCCTCTAAGTGGCTCTGCACCCTCTGTATTCCGGTCAAAAGCCTAAAATACTATGCGATCGCTTCCCATCTCCTACGTACCACCGCAGTCAGATTATTTACACATTAACAAATATTTAGCCTAATTCATACTCGTGGCTCAATTTTTTCTTAAGGTTTTAGGAGTACGGTTAGTGGTATTACTACTTTTATATATATTAAACAGTTTGAGTCTTTATCAGTCTGATAACAGACAATAAACTAAACTAAAAGTCAATTAAAATACAAAAAACTTATAAAAAGCTCGACTTACGTGATTTAACAGCAAAAGAATAAAATAAAAATCGCTACATAATACTGGGGGTATTTTCAGTAACTAATAACAACGATGATTGGGATGTATAATTAGCGCGTCTATCCATAAAGAAGGAAATTGGTTAAATTTTCTCAATTACTTGTTTTCTGTACACCTTTTAAATTCACAATATGATGTTGCAAAAAAAAGATACTTGGCTAGCCAGTCGGGCATTATTAGTTGCTTTAGCTACCACACCGCTTGCAGCACCTTTGTTGGTTTCGGAATCGCTGGTGGCACAGACTCCAGCAACTACTCCCTCTTTTGCTTTACCGCAGAACCTTCCTAGTGGCACGATGGTGCAAATTGATGGTTCAACTAGCATGGCAGCAATTAATGAAAGCCTGAAGCAGCGGTTTGAAAAACAATTTTCCGGAACTAAAGTAGAACTTAGCACAAATGGTAGTGACGCGGCCTTACAATCTTTGCTAGATGGAAAGATAGACCTAGCCGCCATTGGTCGTCCCCTAACGGAAGCCGAAAAAGCTAAAGGACTGACACCAGTCATACTCCGGCGGGAAAAAATCGCCATTGTGGTAGGCGAGGAAAATCCTCTGCAAGGTAGCCTCAGCAGCGAACAATTTGCCAAAATTTTCCGAGGGGAAATTAAAGACTGGTCTGAGGTAGGGGGTACACCAGGAAAAATTCGGGTGATTGACCGCATATCTAGCAGCGATACCAGACAAGCATTTAGAAACTACCCAGTCTTTAAGCAAGCTCCCTTCCAAGCTGGTGCGACAGCTACCGACATCAGCAGTGATAATACAGCAGATATGATCAAACAATTAGGTAAGGACGGCATCGGTTATGCGATCGCCAATCAGGTAACTAACGTGCCGGGAGTGCGAATTTTGCAGATGCATAAAACACTACCCGACGATCCGAGATATCCCTTCTCCCAGCCATTAGTTTACGTCTACAAGAAAACACCCAGCACCCCAGCATCTGGTTTTCTGGGTTTTGTCGGCGCAAAGGAAGCACAGCAGGCTATTGACCAAGCCAGAGAGGCTGAAGCAGCAAAAGTAGTATCAGCTGTAAATAATACATCTGCTGCACCCAACACCACCGCCACCCCAACTACAGATAGCGCTACCCCAGGCGCCACCCCAACTACAGATAGCGCTACCACTAGCACTACCCCAGACGCCACCGCCACCCCTGGTATAGATAGCACCACCGCTAGCGCTACTCCCGGCGCCACCCCTGGTCTAGATAGCACCACCGCTAGCGCTACTCCCGGTGCAACTCCCGGCGTCGCTACCACTGGCGCTGATGCTGTCACAGCTAGTGGTAGTGCTACCCCTGATACCGCTACCACTGGCGCAACTAGCTCCGCTGATGTAGCCGTCGTACCTCCGGCTGTAGATAATGCTGCTAATGCCGTATCCGCCGCCGGTGATGGTGGATTATCCCCCTGGTGGTTCCTGCTGCTGTTACCCCTACTAGGATTATTAGGTTGGTGGTGGTCAAACCGGCGTCGTGCAGACTCCGAGTACACAGAAAACTTACCACCACCAGCACCCAGTGACAGCTTCTCTACAGCCACCGATAGGGAACCCCCGGCTCCCATCCCTGCAACCCCAGCCACCACTATCTCGGCAGACAATACTAGCGCTATCGTTACAGATAATGTTATGAATACTGGCAATGCTGCCCTCGCGGGAGGTGCAGCCCTAGCCGCCGGTGCTGGTGCTGCGGCTATGGGTGCATTTTCTGGTAATCGCGATCGGGAAACTCCTGAGTCCCCAGCCATAGCCGACCCCTGGGAAGCATCATCCGGATATAACTCCACCAACAACACCAGCGAAGCAAGTGTTAACCAGGTAGAAGACCCTACTGTCAGCCCAAGTAACCTAGTAGTAGACGCAACGGATAGTTCCCCCAATCTCCTAGAACGAATTACCGATACATCTGCCAATGTCACAGATAATATCACCGCCACTGGGGGAGCAGCCCTAGCAGGGGGAGCAGCTTTAGCTGCCGGTGCCGGTGCCGCAGCAATGGGTGCCTTTGACCACCTGCGTCCTGATGAAACCCCAGAGCAGCCATCCGAGGAAACACCCCAATTACCAGTGGTGGAAGTAACACCACCAGAAGTAAGCGATAACTCCCCCAATGTCGTAGAAGGAATTGCAGGTGCAACAGGTAATTTGTTCGATAAAGTCAGTGACGCCGGTAATGCAGCCCT
>JAYKJH010000052.1:0-14489 GCA_035285345.1 Nostocaceae cyanobacterium
GTTTACTAATATAAACCAGGTCACATACCCAAATCCGATAATTTCAAACAATCTTCCCAATAAGAAGATATCATTAATCGCATCCACACCCGCAAAAGCCAGCTTCAACGAGATTAGTCCACCAATAATCCAAACAAGTGTCTTCCAACTGTTAGGATATTTTTTGGTAGCTACTGGTTCTGGGGTTGGTTCTGGGGCGGCTGCTTGGGTCACTTCTGGAACTATAGCAGGGGCAACTACCTCTGATTTAACTGCATTTTGCGCCTGGGCAATCGTTAAAGCCTCAACTTTCGCCAAATCTTTAATGTAAGCTTCACCTGTTGCCAATATTTGCTGCTCGCTTGCACTCTCACTTTGCAGATTCACTTTCACCATTACCCCTGGTTTGACATCGGCTTCGGCGCGGAGATTGCGAATTGTGCGAATTGTCCCAAATAGCAGGTCAAATTGTGACTCTAGCGAAGTATCAATCAGATTACTATCTGCTTCTGGATAGCTTTGTAAAGAAATACTCAACCCTGATTCCGTCGTCTGCTGGTTGAGAGTGTGCCAAATTTCCTCCGTAATGTGAGGCATGAACGGATGTAAAAGCTTCAGAATCCCTTCCAACACGTAGGCGAGGGTTTGTTGTGCTACTTGGCGTGATTCCGGTGTTGCACTTCTTTGTAGGCGTGATTTCACTAGTTCAATATACCAGTCGCAAAAATCACCCCAGATAAAGTCGTAAAGTCCCTTAGCTGCTTCCCCTAAACCATATTTATCGATGTATTCGTTAGTTTGTTTGACAACTTGATGGTAACGGGAAAGAATCCAGCGATCGCACAACTCTAACGCCTGTCTATCGGGTTCTCCTAATTGTTGTGGTGTTTGTCCATCCAAGTTCATCATCACGAACCGGGAGGCATTCCACAGCTTGTTAGCAAAGTTCCGGGAAGCCTCCACAGAGGACGACTCATTCTTTTTCCGGTCATAATCCATGCGGATATCTTGTCCAACACCCGCCACTTCCTTCACCAAGGTATAGCGCAGGGCGTCAGTACCATATTTATCCATCAGCAGCAGCGGGTCAATGCCATTCCCTTTAGACTTAGACTGCTTCTGACCGTTTTCATCTAGTACCAAGCCGTGAATATAAACATCCTTAAACGGCATTTTCCCCGTAAAATGACCAGCCATCATCGTCATTCTGGCAACCCAGAAAAAGATAATGTCAAAGCCAGTTACTAGGGTACTGGTGGGGTAATAAGTCGCCAAATCCTGAGTTTCTTCCGGCCAGCCAAGAGTCGAGAAAGGCCATAATCCAGAGGAAAACCAAGTATCCAGCACATCTGGGTCTTGCACTAACTTCACATCTTCCCCAAAACGGGCTTTGGCTTTCAAGAGCGCTTCTTCCTCAGTCCGCGCCACACCGTAGGGGGTATCTTCAGTAATTTCGCCTCCGGTTTCACTGACGGCGTACCAAGCAGGGATTTGGTGCCCCCACCACAATTGCCGAGAAATACACCAATCCTTCAGCTTCACCAGCCAATCGCGATACACCTTAGTCCAGCGTTGCGGGAAAAACTCTGGCGAATTCCCCTCGTCAAGAAACTCTAGCGCCTTATCTGCCATGGGGCGAATCTTGACAAACCACTGGGTGGAAAGCAGGGGTTCCACAGCAACTTTACCCCGTTCGCTGTAGGGAACTGTATGCTTATAATCCGCCACCTTCACCAAAACACCAAGGTCTTCCAGACGCGCCACTACATTCTTTCTAGCGACAAAGCGGTCTTGTCCTTGGAATTCCCCGGCATTTTCGTTAAGGGTGCCGTCTTTGTTCATGATATTGATAAACGGCAGATTGTGCCGCTTACCCATTTCAAAATCGTTGGGGTCATGGGCGGGTGTGACCTTGACGCAACCAGTCCCAAAGCTGGGGTCAACCAACTCATCAGCAATGATGGGAATTTCCCGATTCATAATTGGTAAAGTTAGGGTTTTACCAATCAAATCCTTGTAGCGTTCATCATCTGGATTCACCGCCACTGCTGTATCACCCAGCATGGTTTCTGGGCGGGTTGTCGCCACTTCCATAAAGCCAGAACCATCAGTGAAGGGATAGCGGAAGTGCCAGAGGTGTCCATCAACTTCTTTTTTGTCTACTTCCAGGTCAGATACGGCTGATTGTGATTCGGGACACCAATTCACTAAGTACTTTCCGCGATATATCAAGCCTTCATCGTAGAGTCGGACAAAGGCTTCCGCCACAGCCTTGGATAAACCTTCATCCAAGGTGAACCTTTCCCGCGTCCAGTCCACCGACACACCCAAGCGTCGCAACTGGTTAACAATTGTACCGCCAGATTCCCCCTTCCATTGCCAAGCCCTTTCGAGAAACTTCTCGCGTCCCAAGTCGTAGCGAGTTTTGCCTTCTGCCTTGAGTTGCTTTTCCAGAATTGTTTGCACTGCAATACTGGCGTGGTCAGTTCCCGGCAGATAAAGGGCATTGCGTCCCTTCATGCGATGGTAGCGCACGAGGAAGTCGATGAGGGTGTTATCGAAGGCGTGACCCATGTGCAGGCTACCCGTGACGTTGGGTGGGGGGATAACGATGCAGTAGGATTCGCCACCTTTGTCGGGGTTAGCTTTGTAGGTTTGGGTTTCTTCCCAGAATTTTTGCCACTTAGCTTCTGTGGAAAAGGGGTCGTAGATGCTGGTGAGGTTTGTTGTCGTGGGTGTTGTTGCGGTCATGCGGGAAAACTATCTGTGGACGGACTTTAATAAATTTTGCCATAGGAAAGAGGGGGGTTTGGGTAAATGAACCACGAAGAAGCGAAGTACGCGAAGGAAAAGTACGCAAAGGAACAGAAGCAGAAAGAAGAAGAAAGGAGGATGAGACAGCTAAGTGAAGCTGAAGAAACGTTAGCTTATCAGGTAATTGGGGCAGCTATTGAGGTTCATCGGGTTTTAGGGGCTGGGTTTTTAGAAGAGGTGTATCACCAGGCTTTGAGAGAGGAATTTTTACTGCGAGAAATACCCCATAACTTTAAACATCCAGTAGCAGTAACTTATAAACGTCGTCAGGTAGGTGCAGGTGAACTAGATTTTCTTGTGGGTGGTGTCCTCATTGTCGAATTGAAAGCCGTACAAAACCTCACACCCATCCACGAAGCCCAACTCATGTCATACCTAAAGATGACCCAACTTCGCCTTGGTCTTCTGATTAACTTCAACGTCCCCTTCCTCAAACAAGGAATCCAACGCATCATCCGCTCTTCCCAACCCTTGTAATTATTCTTATTCCTCCTTCGCTTCTTCGCTTCTTAGCGGTTCGTTTCCCAAAATCTCCGCCACATCCGAAATCCACTTTTCCACCTCTGTAGCCATATATATACACAAAACCACAACCACCCATGAAACTCAAACCCAGCTTGTTACAACTCACCGTTGTAATAATGACTCTATCCCTAATTTCATCTTGCACCGCCACCCCAGAAACCAGCCAACAAGACTGCATTAACCCTAAAAATCCCCAACAAACACAACAAAATAACTGCCCACCTAACTCTAATTCCGGCAATAGTAGTGGTAGCAGTGGTCGATATATCTATAGAAATTCCACTGGCACTTCACCATCAAGGATAGGAGATACTCATACTTCTCCATCCAAATCTGGTCGCGGTGGGTTTGGTAGTTTTGGTCGCAGTGGTGGGGGAAGGGGTGGGGGTTAGTTTTTTTTCGCGCAAAGACGCAAAGACGCAAGGAAGAACGCAAAAAAATGAATCAGCCACGAGTCTCATCATTAAAAATTCAAAATATTAATCAAGTATTTGAGTAAATTATGAATATTTTTAAATCGTCACAGCGAGCGCACTTGTTTCAATCGATGAAGATGGGTTGGTACAATATGTGCCCCATTGATGATGAAACGGGTTTACCGCAAACTGACCAAGAAGTACCTTACGCGCTTTATCATTGTCATCAAGTCTCCCCGGAAACTATCAAAGAAATCAAGCAAGCATCGCAGGCTGTTGGTAAGGTTTTGATGCAAACTTGGTCATTGATAAGGACTTTAGATGAGGAGACATTGCTTTACTATGGCTTTCCTGCGGAAAGTATCAACCTGGTGAAATATGAGCCTCTAGCACCATTTTGTATGCGGCTTGATTGGTGTTGGAATGAAAAAACAGGATTCAAGAAAGTTGTGGAGGCTAATACCCAAACTCCGAGTTTTTGGTTTGAGTGTATTGCAGGGAATGGGAAGGAGGATTTGCGGTTCATGAGGGTAAGATTTCTCTCAGGAGCAGTAATAATGACCCTTGGTATACGCGACAAAATTATGTTTATCAAGAGTTATTAGAGTTCCCGAAAGTTGATATTGCCAAGAGAGAAATGACGGCGGTTTGGGGTGCTTGGTTATTTAATGATGGTGATGATGGGTTGGTTTCTGGTGGTGTGGGGATGAGGGTTTCTGAGGGGGAAATTACTGATGATGGTTCTTATTGGTGCCCAGTGGGGTATTAGTTTATAATTGTTATTTTGGTAAATTTTGCTGTGGGAGGGAGGAAAAGAAATGAACCACGAAGACACGCACGCTTCGCGAACGTGTCTTCGTGGTTCATTTTCTAAAGTGATAATCTGAGAAAAATATAAAAAACACCTGACAACAGGCAGTCAACATTGTATTTAGATACCATCAATGATTGCGCTAAAGAAACAGGCTTTACCCAAATAGAAATACAACGCTGGATACGTGCAATAAATCGCCATAACCAAGCCATCATATACGGTTCACCTGGAACAGGAAAAACCTTCGTCGCTGAAAAACTTGCTCAACACCTAATAGGTGGCGGTAATGGCTTTTCAGAACTCGTTCAATTCCACCCAGCCTATTCCTATGAAGATTTCATTCAAGGTATCCGTCCCCAAAGTGAAAACGGACAATTAACATATCTCCTAGTTCCAGGACGCTTTCTAAAATTCTGCCAAGAAGCAGAAAATCGTCAAGGTATCTGTGTCTTAATAATCGACGAAATCAACCGTGCAAATCTCGCTCAAGTATTTGGTGAATTAATGTATTTACTAGAGTACCGCGACAAAGAAATTACCCTTGCTAGCGGTAACACATTTCGCATTCCGAAACATATCCGCATCATTGGTACAATGAATACCGCAGATAGGTCTATTGCTGAATTCGATTATGCATTACGCCGTCGTTTTTCATTTATACCCCTTTATCCTAACTATGAAGTCCTGCGACGATATCATCAAAAAAGGGGTTTGATGGTGGAGGGTTTAATTGCAACTTTACAGCGGTTGAATCAGGCGATCGCAGACAAAAACTATGAAATTGGTATTTCATTCTTCTTAACAGAAAACCTCGCAGAAGATATTGAAGATATCTGGTGCATGGAGATTGAGCCTTATTTAGAAGAATACTTCACCAAATAATGAAAAGGGAAATTACACAATGCTACCTTTTCTCGTTGATATGGCGCGTTTATATGAACTTTTTGTTGCAGAATGGCTGAAGATAAACTTACCATCTAACTTATTTCTCAAATTTCAAGAAAGAGTCAATATCGGTAAAAATCTGGAATTTAACCCAGACTTAGTACTGTACAACACTGCAACAAAAAATCCCCGCTATATCCTAGATACCAAGTACAAAACCTCAGCTACTCCATCCTCTCAAGATGTAGCTCAAGTTGTTGCTTATACTGTGGCTAAAAATTGTCCAGAAGTAATTATCTTGTATCCCACTGCATTAACCCATATTTTAGATGAAATGGTGGGAAATATTCGCGTTCGTAGCCTGACTTTTTCTTTGGATGCTGACCTGGAAAAAGCGGGTAATACCTTATTAAAACACTTAATTTATTTGGATAATTTCTAGGTAAATATTAATCCGGAAATATTCTAGAAAATATTTGATTTTTCTAGATAAATACCCTTGATTACCTGTGCAAGAGATAGGCGTTGATTGATGGTATGGCGTTATTTTACTGCACAGGTTGTGAGCAAATTTATTTTGCCATATACGTCCCAACAGATTATACATTTTTATATTAACACGGAAAAATCATAAAATATCAATCGCTGTAATGACGCAATTACGTTAGCTATTTACGAATTTTTTGCAGTATTATTGCGATTAACGCAAACTATTGACAATTTATTTGCTTTACAAAAATATAGATTTGAAAAAGTTATCTCTTAGGTCATTCCCTACCGGCAGAACAAGTAGATAAGTATTTATTACCAATTATCGGGTTAATTATTATTGTTTCTTTAATTCCTTCGATTATTCACCTTGTTCAAGACAGACGAAGCAAGTGAGTCGGGACACGGAGGACACGAAGGACTCGGAAAGGGGGATAACTAATGACTAATGACCAGAAACAGCTCAAACCTGATAGCGTCTAAAAAAGAAATCACAGTTCTGGGTGTTACAACTTGAAGACGCGCTCTAATTACTGGCAACTTGTGCCTTATATCCGTCCCCAATGGCAACCTATCGCTCAGGGGTTTGTTTGCATTTTGGGGTATCTCGTGGCGACATTAGCGCTGATCAATGTTGCAGGAAGATTACCAACTCCGTTTGCACAGGGTGATGCGGTAGCGATCGCTCGACTTGCTGGTATTGCAGCGCTAGTGTTTCTGATTCGCGGTTCTTTTCAGTCTATTAAAGATGTATTGATGGCGAAAGCGGCTTTACAGGTTGCTTATAATCTCCGCCGACAAGTCTACACCCACCTACAAAAGCTGAATCTCAGCTATTTTGAAACCGCAAAAGCCGGTGATTTATCTTACCGACTCACGGAAGATATTGACCGGGTTGGGGAAGTTGTCAATAAGCTGTTTCACGACTTAATCCCCTGCGTTTTCGAGTTAATAGCAATCCCCATCTACATGATTTACCTGAATTGGCAATTGACTCTAGCTACGGTAATTGTAGCGCCGCTGATGGGAATTTTAATTGCTTGGTTTGGCGAACGGTTACGTAAGTATGCGCGGCGCTCTCAAAACCGTGTATCTGATTTATCGGCAAGAATCACGGAAGTCTTCAGCGGTATTCGGTTGGTACAAGCCTTTGCAGCGGAAGATTACGAAGTTGCTAGGTTTAGTCGCGAAGCGGAACTGACCCGTCAAGCAAAATACTCCGGGGAACGGCTGAAGGCGGTTGAGATTTTAGTCGTCGGGTTTCTGGAAGCATTAAGTTTCTTATCGCTGCTGTTCTTTGCTGCTTGGCAAATTGGCACAGGTAATTTGACGGTAGCAGCTTTTTTCAGCTATCTTGCCGCAGCAGGGTTGTTAATTGACCCTATCGGACATGTGACTCACAACTACAACGAGTTTAAGCAGGGTGAGGCCTCGGTTGACCGGATTTTTGAATTGTTGGCGATTCAACCAACGGTGGAAGAAAACCCGGATGCGATCGCACTTTCCCCTGTCAGTGGCAAGGTAGAATATAATCATGTGTCTTTTGCCTATAACCCAAGTGAACCTGTATTAAAAAATATAAATCTGTTAGCAATGCCAGGGGAAGCCATTGCTTTAGTGGGTGCTTCTGGTGCGGGCAAAACCACCTTTGTCAATCTTCTCCCCCGCTTTTATGACCCCCAGTCGGGGAAGATTTTAATTGATGGGGTGGATATTCGCGATGTGACGCTCAACAGTTTGCGAAGACAAATTGGTATTGTCCCCCAGGAAACTGTGCTGTTTTCTGGTACTATCGCTCAAAATATCGCTTTTGGACAAGAAGAATTTGAAATGGAAGCGGTGATGAAAGCGGCAAAAGTTGCCAATGCTCATCAATTTATTACCCAGTTACCCCAAGGTTATGCAACTTGGGTAGGGGAGAGAGGAGTGAATTTATCTGGCGGACAACGACAAAGAATTGCGATCGCTCGTGCTGTTCTCCTAGACCCCAGAATCTTAATTCTTGATGAAGCGACATCAGCCCTTGACTCCGAGTCAGAAGCACTGGTACAGGAAGCCCTAGAAAGGTTGATGGTACGACGAACGGTATTTATTATTGCTCATCGTCTCAGTACAGTACGCCGTGCTGACAGGATTATAGTGCTTGAGAAGGGACAGATTGTAGAATCGGGCACTCATGATGAATTGTTAGCACTATCGCAGCGTTATGCGAGGTTTTACGCTCAGCAGTTTAGCCAATAATCCAAGTTACTGGTTGGTAATAGGTAATAGGTAATAGTTATTTCCATCACCTATTACCCCAAATAAAATTCCCTAAAATCTTAAGTAAATCCGCATTTTTTGAAGTTAAAGTTTGACATGCTGTCGTTTGACAACTCATAAATAAAAGTCAAAAATACAACCTATTAAACCTATTAACGATGTAATTGTATGCGTAAATTAAGTGCATCGACTTGAGTACGTTGTGCAGTAACTCTGTGTTCGGATTTTTAGAGCGGAGATTATATGTCTTTTGACACAAAATCTGGCAGTGAACCGTTAAAAATTGCGTCGTAATTATTACTTATGTGGGGAGAATCAGGTGCAATATAGTTTATCTTTGTTTGCGGTAACTTTACTCAGTGTAATAACAGTTTTCCCGGCGGTCGCTGCTGAAGAGACAGAAGTTGATAAAACTTCTCAGCTAAGTTCAAATATTCCGAGATTAAGTGAAATTCAGTTACATTCTACCAGTGCAAGGTTATTAACTCAAGCAACAGTTGCTGGGGAAGTCAAAGAAAAAGAAGAGATAAAGACAGAGGAAATAGCGCCAAAAAATACTACAGAAAATGACGATGCCGATATTAATTTAGAAGCTATTGGTGAACAAGATACACTACCAGAATCTACACCGACTTACATCATTGAAAAAGAAGAAATTCAGAAACAAGGTGCTAGCAGTGTGGCGGATATCTTAAAAAGAATGCCGGGATTTGCTATCAATGATGTAGGATATGGTGCAGATATTCACACAGGAACATATTACCGGGGACAATCAATAAATCAGTCTGTCTTTTTAATTAATGGTAGACCGATTAATAATGATGTCAATACCTATCATGGTGCAACTGATTTAAACAGCATTCCGGTAGAATCAATTGAAAGAGTAGAGCTATATAGTGGTACTGCTACTGCTTTATATGGTTCCTCAGCTTTTGGGGGAGTTGTTAATATCATTACCAAACAAGGTAGCACTACTCCTAAATTTAATGCCTCGGCGGAATTTGGCTCTTTGAATTTAAATAATCAACAGACAAGTTTTAGTGGTGGTAGTGGCAATGTCAGATATAATTTGAGTTTTGAAAGGTTATTTGTTGATAACCGTTACAAAGTTCCAGTAGGTGCAGCTAACCGCGATGCTAGCGGTAATTTATTCAATGCTGATACCGCCACCAGCACCTATTTTGGTAGTCTGTCGGTGGATGTGAATAATAAAAATACCCTGAGTTTAGATGCCACAAAACTCAGCAGCCGTCGGGGTTTAGTTTATTTTGGGTTTCCACTACAAAGAGACAGACTAGACCACGATGGATTAAATATTGGTCTATCTTGGAAATCGCAACTTGCTACTGGTTCTAATCTCACAACTACAGTAGGTTATAACCAGAATTACTTTAACACCTATGGACCTACTGTTTTTCAAGGCAGACAATTTTATCGCACAGGTACTTTAGACACGCAACAATTTACCACTAGAGTAGACCATGAATGGAAAATCACGTCAAATAATCAACTTCGTTGGGGATTAGATTTGAAAAATAATAACTTAAATGGTACTACCGACAGTACAAGCCCAAATAGAATTGCCTTCAATGAAGTTGAAGATAGAACTGTGTTAAATACAGCATTATTTGCTGTTAATACTTGGAATATCAGTGATGCTTTTCTGGTAGATTTAGGATTAAGACAAAGCTTTGATTCTCAGTTTGGAAATTATCTCAATCCCAGCCTTGGTTTGCGTTATGCTGTGACACCAAACATTGCTTTGCGTGGTAGTTGGGCTGGCGGACAACGCAATCCAGGTTTAGACCAATTATATCTTTATGATACTGTACATGGTTGGTTGCCCAACCGTGATTTAAAACCAGAAACAGGTTCTTCTTGGACTGCAGGAGTAGATATTAAATTGTCTGGGAATTTAACTGGACAATTTACTTACTTTGGTAGTAGTTTAGATAATCGTTTAGGAATTCTCCAAGGACAATGGCAAAACCTTGGTTTAGTTGATACTAATGGTTTTGAGGCGGCGCTACAGTTGAAATTTGCCCGCAATTGGTCAACTTTTCTCAACTATACTTACACAGATGCCAAAATCAAAACAGGTTCAGAAACAGGGTTACAATTGGGGTTAATTCCTTACTCTTTAGCCCAAGCTGGAATTGGTTATGAAAAACATGGATGGCAGGCTAATTTATATGCTACTTACTATAGTGGCGCTCGTCGGGCATTATTTACCAACCCAGAAGATAAACCTACCGATTTTACCCCATCTTATTTGAATTTAGATTTTAGCGCTCGCGTGCCGCTAAGTCAAAACTTGGGACTGACATTTTATTTAGAAAATTTATTCGACGAGAAATATGAACGAGTAAATCGCATCTATAGCCCTGGGTTTACTTTTAGAATTGGTTTAAATTCCAATATTTAACCCAAGTTGCTATAGCAACTTACGTTAACAATTCAATTCCCATCGCTAGTCGAGGGTTTTTCTTCCGATTGTGCAGGTTCTGTGGGAGATGGAGCGGGTAGCAAATCTGACTCTTGTTGAGGATGACCCAAGATTTCCCGCAATTTCTGCTCTTTTCTGTCTGTTTCCTCGTTGTTACCGGCTGGGGATGGGCTGATTTCAGATTCAATGGAATTATCAGATTCTACCTGACGCGGAAGGGGTGTTGGCGCTTCTTCAGCATCCTTCGATTCGTGACGACGCAGACGCGGTGCTTTGATTTCCCCTGGTTTTTCTGCGGGTGTGCGACGATTCTGATTTTCTGGAACAACATCAGTCATAGTCTCTCTAGTACCCAAAGGTGGAGAATTTTCCTCAGTTTGGGGAGAAGCCGACACTGGATTTTTGCGTTTTGTTTCCTCTGCTTCTGTCTGTCTGGCTTCAGCTTGGCGTTGTCGGCGTTTTTCTTCTCGTTGACGCTTTTGTGCTTGCAATTCGCGGTGACGTCGTGAACGTTTTATAGCATAGTTTCCAGATACACGAACTCCCTGTTTTCCGCTTTCGGTGGGCTTGAGTTTGAAGTCTCTAGCTTGTTCGAGTAATGCGTTATCGAGTTCGTCACTACCGCTGGAACGAGTTAACCGGACTTTTGTCACTCTACCCTGACTATCATAATCGATAGCAACCTCCGGATTGCCTTCAATCCCTCGTCTTTTGGCGGTTTCAGGGTACGTGATTCTGCACTCTTCGCAATCTGCTGTGTTTAATTTTAAGTCTGTATCATTAATTTCTGGTGGTTTTGACGGTGTTGGTGCTGTTGCAATTTTCTTTTCTTCTTGAGGTTTTGTCTCATAACCATTACCAGTATTGCTACCAGTTCCCGAACCAGTTCCCGAACCATGACCGGAACCTCTACCGCTACCAGTTCCCGAACCAGTTCCCGTCCCAATTTTGTTAGCTTCGCTACCTGCACCCGTACCTGTACCGTTGGTACTCGCATGACCATTACCAGTCCCATTACCAGTCCCAGTCCCAGTAGCACTAGCGCTAGTATTAGGGGTATTGTTAGTGACGAAATTACCAGTACTAGTTCCTGGGGAAGCTTGATTGGTGTTTACGGGTCTAGAAGCATTATTCTCCGCTTCTGCTAACAACTTTCGCAATCTGTCATTATCCAACGGTGGTGTCAAAGCGGTATTTATCGGTGGACTTGATGCTGGTGGTGATGTTGGCAGCGAAAGGGGAGAGGGTGTAGGGATAGGTTCTGGTTTGGTTGCCACTTCGGTTTTTGGCTGCAAACTGGGAGAGGGTGTAGGGATAGGTTTTGGAGTCGTTGCAACTTCTGTTTTTGATATTTCTGGTGGCTGAGGTTCAATTTTTTGCTTTTCAATTTTTTGCTTAGGTGGTACATCGAAGAGCGTTGTTACTGGTTCAATTGGTTTGATTGGTGTAATTGGTTGGGGTTGAAAATTATCAATACCTTTGACATTTAACGGCTTTCTCTGTAGTGCAGCTTCCAATACAGATTTCTGTACAACATTTGAGGAAGATTGCGAGCGCACTTTATTTGCTCGTAATGCAATTGATGACTGTTGTGGTATTTGTGATTTTTGTCCAGTACTACCAGCACTACTACCACCACTACTACTACCACTACTACTACCACCACTACCGCCACCACCAGTGGTTTTTTTGACTTTCGCTTCTACTGTTTTTACTTTCTCCTGTGGCGGTGGTGCAATAATTGCTACTTCAATGGGTTCGCTGTCAACTTGAGGAATTTTCGTCAACAACAAATTACCGATACCTAAAGTCAATACCCCGATGTGCAATGCTACTGAAGCAATCAAACTTTTGGTGATAAAAGACCTCAGATTCTCGGCTTCTTTTACTCGCGCTTGCGCGGCAATACTAGAAAAGCCCATTTTTTGAATGCTACCTAATTTTTTTACTTATCTATAGTACTTGCTTGTATGATATTTTTTGAGCTAGGTTTCATACTTTTTGTCAAAAGTTATAACTATGACGGTTTGTCGTACTTTGACTGTGTTTTTTTTGATGTAAAATTATAGCTCTATAGTTATAAAAAGGCAAAAAAATCATTAAAGTTGCTTGACAAAACTGGTAATTTTTCGCTAAGCTGATGCCAAAAATTCAATCAAAATCAAAATCAGACAGACAATTTTAACTGCCGCTTTAATCGGGAAATAATTAAGAAATTCAGAGATATTGTAGATGGGAATCAAGAATTTGTTTACAGTGGGCGGTGTAGTGATGATTCCGCTGGTGCTGTTTAGCGTGGTTGAGATCGCACTGATTATCGAACGAGTTAGATTCTGGGTAAAGATTACTCGTCGCCAAAAACCTGTAATTCGTGATGTGCTGCATCTTTACCGCCACGATAATCTGGTTGGTGCTGTGGACAAGTTACAGAAAAATTTAGACTTGCCATTAGCGCGAATTTTTCTAGCAGCTTTGGAGTTGGAGTCAGCAAAACCGGAAGAATTTCGTCTAGCTTTAGAAAGTGAAGCACAAGCTGAAATCCCTAATCTCAAACGGTTTAATACCATCTTTGAAACTATTATCGGACTGGCACCTTTATTAGGACTTTTGGGTACGATATTGGGTTTGATTACTTCCTTTGCTTCACTCAATATTGGTGACGTGGGAGGTACAAGAACAGGGGGTGTGACTGCGGGTATTAGTGAAGCCTTGGTTTCGACAGCATCTGGATTAGTTGTCGCTATCTTGACGCTGTTATTTGCTAACACATTTCGAGGATTTTATACCCGTCAAATAGCACTAATTCAAGAGTATGGCGGACAGCTAGAACTACTCTATCGCCGTCGCTATGAACGAGGAGAAGAAAAGTCTTATGCGACTACCAGATGAACCAGATTTACCAGCTTCAATGGATTCATCTAGGAGTCTAAAGACAAATGTACATTATTAGGCAGGGATTTTGAGTACCAGTCGGCTGTTGATTTTGCTACCAGATGTGAACTGTGGGGATGGGGAAATAGGGTTAAGGGAATAGGAGAGATAATTATTTCCCCAAGTCCTGCTTTTTCTACTTCCCATTACCCTAACCCATCCATCATCCGTGTATTCGTGATATCAGTGTGTCCCCCCAACACCCTACAAACTGTGCAAATAACTCAACAAATCCGCCATTTCCTGCGGACTTGGCTGGAATTTCGGCATTGGTGGGGTGTCACCGCTAATCACTTGGTGAATCAAATCGTAGCGAGATTTACGTTTAGAGATGCCATGCAAGCTCGGACCGACTCGACCATCAGCCATCAAACCATGACACCCAGAACAGTTAATCTGAAAAATCGCGTTTCCTCGAACTGTGTCACCTTTGAGCGACATAACACTCTTAACGTAGGGGTCAGAGGCTTGAATGACGTTAACCCCAACAACCCATAATAAGATTATCAGCAGCATCGCCAGAGCCATAACAGCGAGCTGGTGAATAGGTATTTCTAGTTTGGGAATCTGGTTATTCAAAAGCTTTCAATGTAAAAACGCAATTGACAACAATTTTTTTATTTCATACACATAGCTTAAAAGTTCTTGATGGTGTCCGCAAGCACAAATTTTGATTGTCACAGTAAAGAACATTGCTATATGGCTACTTTCAAGCTTGAGGCGGAAACTAGTATGATCGGGTACAGGTAACAAATATTTAATAATTGCAACAAGGAGATTTAAAGTGGTTGAACCCCTACTGTCTGGTATCGTCCTGGGTCTGATTGTCGTCACCCTCGCAGGACTTTTCTACGCTGCTTACAAGCAATACAAGCGTCCCAACCAACTGGGTATGTAACAGAGTGCTGAGTTCTGAGTCCTGTAGGGG
>JAYKJH010000053.1:0-11969 GCA_035285345.1 Nostocaceae cyanobacterium
CCAACATTGCGAGCGTATGCTACACCCGGTCTAGCTGAAGCATCGATAATACGGAGATTATCTAGGCGTTTTTGATACTCTTGTACAATCGCCACTGTGTCGTCAGTGGAACCGTTGTCGGCAACAATAATTTCCCATAAATCCGTGTATTCCTGGGTTGCTAGGGCTTCTATCTGAGCGCCGATGCTATTAGCTGCATTTAAACATGGTAGGATTACGCTGAGTTTAATCATTAATATTTAATTACTTAAGTAAGATATTTATTTCAGTATGCTACGTGTTTAAACCTGTAAAATGAAGGAAATTTAAAAATACATATAAAGTTTTTGTAAATGTTTATACTAATGTTTGTATTACCATAAATTGTTCAATGTACTACAAAGAATGTATTGATTTTTGGTAAATTTTTCTCTAACTTGACTAACTATTAACAGTAGCGACACGCAAGTATCATCATCGATGGGCTACATCGTCCGGTCTGGACACTCCCAAGCTAACTTAGGTGTTTCAAAATAATTAATGCTCACTTTTTACCAGCAACTAGCAGGATGTTTACGGAAAAGCTCCGTAATCTTAGCGACTGTCAGCAAAATTAAAGGTTCCGTCCCTAGAGAACTAGGTGCAAAAATGTTCGTTTGCCCTGATGGTAAAATATTCGGGACTATCGGTGGTGGTGCTGGAGAAGCCAAAGTTTATCAGCAAGCTTTGCAAATCTTTACAACGGGTAAAAAGCAATTTGTCGAAATTGACTTAACAGGTTCACCCCATCGGGAAACCCAAGGTGTTTGTGGTGGTACCATGCAGGTATGGCTAGAGTTGTGGAGTATAGAATACTTACCAATAGTCAATAAAATTATAGAAAAATTAACATCAGGAAAAACTGTCACTCTTGTTACACCATTTGATGTATCAGCATACCCTTATTTGCAAATCACCTCCGATAATCAAGCAATTAAAAATAATTCATCATTTATAGAAATATTGCAGCCTCCACCCACCCTATTAATTATTGGTGCAGGACATATTGCTGTTCCCCTAGCCCAAATTGCTAACATCGCTGGGTTTCAAATTATTGTCCAAGATGACCGACCAGAATATGCTACAAAAGAGCGATTTCCTCAAGCTTCACTTGTGCTGCCAGAACCTATAGAATCAATTCAGGACATATTAAATAATAATTTAAATTTGTATGTAGCTCTAGTCACAAGAAGTTATCTGCAAGACTTACCAGCTTTACGGTTATTAGCAAATTGTCAACTTAAATATATTGGCATGGTCGGTAGTAAAAAACGATTTCGCACAGTTTATAAAATCCTGGAAAATGAAGGATATAATGATGATTTTTTCCAGAAAATACATGCTCCAATTGGGTTAAACATTGGCGCCTTAACACCAGAGGAAATAGCAGTGAGTATCTGCGCTGAATTAATCCAAATTCGTCGCCGAGATAACAGGGTGGAACAAGACGCAGGTAAAGGAAGGGAGACTAATGACTAATAACTAATTAAGGGCGGGTTTAGCAAAAGATTGCGCCATATTATCTGCATTCACGTAAAATCAGCCCCTACGGACTAATAACTAATAACTAATAACTAATAACTAATAACTAATGACACGCTTTACTATCATTCTTGCTGCTGGTAATTCTACCCGCATGGGTAGATGCAAAACTTCACTAATTTGGGGCGAAGTTAAAACCTTATTAACTTATCAAATAGAACAATGGTTGCTGGCGGGTTTCATACCTTTAATAGTCCTGGGAACTCACAATAGAGACAGACAAAAAGATTGTCCCCCTGAGAGTGTAACTGTAATTAACCCTGATTCACAGCAAGGTAAAACTAGTTCAATACTCACAGGGTTAAAACTTATTCCCCTAGAGTATGAAGTATTAGCAATTTCTGCTGTTGACCAACCTAGAGAAACTGGAATTTACCAGCAACTATTGCAAGCACACCAAGACAATTCGGCAATGATTACTGCTCCCACTTATAAAGGTAAAATGGGACATCCATTGCTATTTGGAAATGAGATGCGATCGCACTTAGAAAATCTCCATGAAGAAACTCTAGGTTTACGCCAAGTCATCACAGAATTTTCCTCAGTAATTCAGCGATTAGAATTTGATAATCCAGCGGTTTTACTGGATATCAATACTCCAGAAATTTATCAGTCCCAAGTTAAATTATCTCGAACTCCAATTGATGGCTTTTCTGAAAATCATGGGTGAAATGGTCAACCACATTCGTATCACTTAATTCTAAATTATAAAAATCGACAACATCATGTTCAAAATATGGTCCCGCGTGCCAAGTTCCCATATTTAACTTAATAAAACAATTTCCGGGAATCCGGAAAGCGGCAATATTATCTAAATCAGGTTGCTCAACATGATTATTCGGCGGACAAACCACCATTAACCAATCCTTACCTTCCAGAGAACCCAAACATTGAGTACATTCAACGTGACGAGTAATCTTGTGAAACTTGCAACCTTTGCGATGCAACCGCATAATGTAAAATCTGGGAACACCATTTTGCAGATTTAATTGAGCATCTTCAGCATCAAAAGCCTTGCCATCTGGACTAGCAAAAATCACCTGTCCGTAGCGCTGAAAATTTTCTGTTGTAATCCATTGTGCAGGTAATTGTTGAAGACAATTCATAGTATCCATTACAAATCACAAAAAACAGTTGACAAAAACAACAGTATTGTAATTTAAAAAACACCTTCACTTATGTAACGATTCTCAGCAGTGATGTCAGAGATGAAAATAGTGGTGTTGCAGTACATGATATAATTTATAAAGGATGCTGTCGTAGCTCTAGTGTTGATTGCCGTTAATCAAGCGATAACCTCAAATAGACAGGAAATAGACTAAGAGGAATAAAAAAAGTTTAAAAATGTGTGGTAAAGGGGGGATTAAGTTAAGTGTGTTAAATTCTGTCGTAGTCCAGATAACTAACCCCCAAGCAGGTGGTTTTGCTATGGTAGAATTTTCACCAAACTTAGAAGCAAAATAGCAAGGTTTATAGGCATGTCAGCAGCCGCACAAGTTACAGATTCTAGTTTTAAGCAAGAAGTACTTGACAGCGAGATTCCTGTTTTAGTAGACTTTTGGGCGCCCTGGTGCGGTCCGTGCCGGATGGTAGCCCCTGTAGTCGAAGAAATTGCTGCCCAGTACGACGGTAAAATCAAAGTTGTTAAAGTCAACACTGATGACAATCCTAACGTTGCTAGCCAATATGGTATCCGTAGCATCCCCACATTAATGATTTTTAAAGGTGGGCAAAAAGTAGACATGGTTGTTGGTGCTGTGCCAAAAACCACATTGGCTAACACTGTGGAAAAATATCTTTAGAAACACAATTGCTTGAAACCACCTTTAGCGTTGTCCCTTTGGTGGCGCTAAAGGTAAAATTTTGTGAAGAGAAAGAGTCTGGGAATTGGCTCTTTCTTTTTTTTGGCTCCTTGGTTGTTAACCGCAGGTGGTTTTTTGCTGTTAATGCTGAGTGTAGAGGTCTGTCCCTACAGTAATCTGATATCAGCATTCCCTATTTACCGAGACAAGGGGTATTTTTCTGTAGTTATTCTTTGGAAATCCGGATAACTCACATCTTGCACCAAAAGGCAGCAGCCCTAATATATCGTTCCCTGGTTCAACCAGGAAACGAGTGCTGGAGGTTATACCTCCCCTGGTGCAGGATATCCGATAACGGTTTCTAATCTAACGCGATTTGTGTTTTAAGCAGCAAAGCGATCGCAACGCTTGTGCAAGGAGCGCAGATCGTCCACAACAGCAAAAGTCAATTCTGGCAAATCACAGCAGTCAATCTTGTGTCATTGCGACGTCAGGAAGCAATCTCAAAGTCATGTTTTTTCGTATCGCTAGCGTAAGTCCTGTAGAAGTTATGTAGTTGTTGACTGTTAACATTTGACGGTCAACATTCAGCAGTCAACGGTAATTATGCGTAATTTTCACAAATCATATATAAATTTCTCGTGAACACTTAGTTAAGTCTTCGTTAATCAGCCTCGACAGTACTATCAACAAGGTAGGTGTATGTTTTAAAACAGATAGTAGGAGATAGTCATGATTGCGAAAACCAGAAATTTAAATGCAACTTACGCAAACATATTATCCCCAGCTACCACCAATAATCTCATACTCATGAGTTAACTATGAAGGATGCATCTGCAACATTGTCTCGGCTGGAAAAAGCAATTGAAACCAACACACCGACTGAAAGCCTGCAAGAATTGGCACACACGAGTATAGAATTTGCTCGACTGGTTGCTAGTAATCCAATGGCGCCTTCAGTATTATTACGAAAATTGTGTGATATTCAAGATACTGTTACTCGTCGGAATGTCACGGCTAACCCCAACACACCCAGTCAGGTATTACTGAAGTTAGGGGCAGAGTTTCCAAGAGAGTTGCTAGCAAATCCGATATTTCCGCTGTTATTCCTAGAGAACCCCAATCTCATCTCGGAAATCCCTTCTAATACCCTGGAAAGTCTACTCACCCAGAAGTCTGTACCAAGCTTTTTTCTGGAGATGATAGCGAAAACAGACAAGAATATCTATGGTTGTTTTTATGCTGCAATCCGACCCACAACTCCAGTAAAAGTACTTACAGAATTAGCGCGACATTGCCATGAAAAAGTTCGTGCTAGCGTTGCTGGTAATCCCAAAACTCCTGTTTACTTGTTAGAAAAATTGGCAAGAGATAGACAATGGCAGGTACGTGGTGGTGTAGCTAATAATCCTAATACCCCAGTTGCTATTTTAGAACAGTTAGCACAGGATGAAAGTGAAGGTGTTCGTTATCCGGTTGCTAATAATCCCAACACCCCAAGTGAGATTTTAGAGCAGTTAGCACGGGATAAAAGTAGGAATATTCGTCGTGTTGTTGCTAATAACCCCAATACTCCAGTTCAAATTCTCAAAGATTTAGCCCAAAATAGTCTTGTTTCTGTGCGAAACCGTGCTATATCGAATATCAATAGCCGGAAATTTAATTAACCTGCAGCGATGACAAAAGAGGTGTAATGACTAAACCTGTCGGTGGTGGTGGTACATCCGTTGTCCCCTTCTTTGAAAAAGTCGAGCCGCAACATGTCGCATCTTTACACAGCAACGCTGTCTGTGTTTATCTCACCGACGGTTACGGTGAGTTTCCCCCCCAACCCCCTAATCTTCCAGTTTTGTGGGTGGTAACTCCCGGTGGGTTAGATTTGGGAAAATTCCCCTTTGGGGAAGCCGTGCGGTTGTTGTCGCATTGATGGGAACTATTAAAACTCTCCCCAGGAAACAAAATTTGCCAATTGCGCCTCAAATACGGGTAAAATAGAGTGCCTATTCTGCAACAGTTCTCATGACCTCATCTCCGTCATTTGACATATTGGAATCTCTCCACGCAGATATCACTCAACTAATTGAACGATTGCCGACACTACAAAATCGGCAATTTATCCAGCAGGCTCTTGCTACTATTGTTCGCCTTGCTGATAGTGAGATTGACCGTCTCGATTGGAAGATATTGTCCGCTGCTTTAGCAGATATGGAGCGGGGGTTTAAGTTGTTTTATGACTACCGCCATGTCCGCAAAGTCACTATTTTCGGTTCAGCGCGCACATCTCCCGACAGCCCAGAGTACCACATGGCACGCGACTTTGCTCGTTGTGTGGCGCAGATGGGATTCATGGTGATGACCGGGGGTGGTGGTGGGATTATGCAAGCGGGAAATGAAGGTGCTGGTAATGAAAATTCCTTTGGGTTGAACATTCAGCTACCCTTTGAACAGCAAGCTAACCCTGTTGTCCACGGCGATCCCAAACTAATTCATTTTAAGTATTTCTTCACACGCAAGTTATTTTTACTCAAAGAAAGCGATGCTGTCGCTTTATTTCCCGGTGGTTTTGGCACCCAAGATGAAGCATTTGAGTGCATGACCTTGAGTCAAACAGGTAAATTTGGTCCTGTACCTGTAGTCTTAATAGACGCTCCTGGGGGTGACTATTGGTCTGCTTGGAGTGAATATGTCGATCAGCAACTCATCGCAAAAGGTCTTGTCAGTCCGGAAGACACCAGTCTTTACACTGTCACCGATGACCTGACAGTAGCTTGTAATGCCATCACCCAGTTTTACCAGGTTTATCATTCCTGTCGCTATGTAGGTGATTTATTGGTAATTCGCTTGAAAACAGATATATCAGATGCTGACGTTGAGCAGCTAAATAATGACTTTAGCGACATCCTGATTAAAGGACGGATTGCAAAAAGTCAGGTTTTACCCCAAGAAGCTCAAGACGAAACTTACAATCTACCCCGTCTGGTTTTGTACTTCAACCAACGAGACTTAGGGCGTTTATATCAGATGATTGCTACAATTAATAAGATAGGTCATCCTTCCCCAGAAGATAGGGCACATCCGGAATTGAAATGAGGTAATGGGGCATGGGGCATAGGGCATGGGGCATAGGGCATGGGGAAATTCATGTCTTATCTATTACCGATTACCCATTCCCCATTACCTAAACTCTGTGGAATGCGAATTTCTCCCACTGGATCAGATGTATACTTCGGGAAGAAATTAACCGTTGATACGACCTGTCAATTGGTAGTGCCATCAGGTTAGCAAAAAGCCTGGAAGGCATGAGAACTGGTTCCTCTTCTGGCATTCTCCAATCTATGTAAAGCTTTCGGTGTAGTCCGAGGAGTAATCCTGATGGAGCTACAAGGGTGGATGTACACTGCACAAACCATCCATGCTCCGTTGAATGTCCAGTAAATTCTTCTCTGCGGATGGTTATGAGTTGTGTTCCCTCCGAGAGCAAATCGATTAGCTCTGGGACGATCGCTATTTGTAGTCGTAAAAACTCATGAGCAGCAACTACCCAAATAGGTTGCACAAAAGTATTAGTCATGACGTAACCTAGGAGTGAAGTATTAGTTGTGCGTCCTCAAAATGGGACAAAAGATTTTGTCTTTGTCTCAGTTTGAGGCTTTTTTTTTCATCAAACTTAACCTGAAAGATGCCAAAGGCTAGTACAGCACTAAGACAGGTCAGGTCGGATTACTGCTTCGGTCAAATTATCTTCATTTTTTTGCCCGGTTGCATGATATAGTTAAAGATGAATTGTTTATCTGCTTTTCTCAGTAAACACGTTAGCGTGTCAAAAAGCAATAGGTAATTCCAAGATTTTATAATCTTTTTACTATTCTTAACAATGGCAAAGAAACCGGGGTTCCCCAGTTGAGCATCCTGGTTTATTCCCGGTTTCTAGGGGTGTGTCAATCTTCTTCGGATTCTGTTTTATATTTAAAGCCTACCTTCTCGGCTACCAAACTCAAGTGTTTGGAGGTAGCACGGGTTGGCTCGTACATCCCCGTTTCCCATTCACTCACAGTTTGCTGACGAACGCCTAACTCTTCAGCTAACTGGGACTGAGTGAGTCCCATTTGTTGGCGTAGTGCTTTGATAGATTCGCTATTCCACTTCATAGTATTAGTTGCCGATTTAATTGTATATCCGCTACTAGCTTTGCGGAAAGTGACAGTTTCTGTTTCTAGGTCAAGTTCCCCCACCATGTAACCTGCGCTCATCCACGCTTTGGATTGTAAGGCGCCTTTAGTGCGATTTCCCCACCAGCGGCGTTGAGTGCGTGCAGAATCGGGTAGGGTGTGGTTGATCAATATCTCAATTTCTCCAAAGCTGAGGGTGATTTCGGGGGAATTGTGCTGTTGGAGATATTCTAAAAGTGGCTGATATTTCCCTCCTCCTTTCATTGTCGTTACTCCCTACCCAAAATCGTCTTTTATACACACTTTTTTGCTGTAGTAATTATTTTTTTGCCTGTTATACGCAAAGATTTTACTTTAGCATAAGCATCTTTTATCGCTTTAGTAATGCAATAATCCCACACCTTGAAGGCGTGGGATAGGTTCATGAAAAAATTGAGGAGATTTAGCTGGCGCTCAATACCCAGTTAACCAGGGTACGGACGCCGTAGCCAGTGGCACCAGCACCGTTGTAACCATTGTCTTTATCATTCCACACTGGACCGGCAATATCTAGGTGTGCCCAAGCGGGGGTATCTTTAACAAATTGCTTCAGGAACAATGCGGCTGTGATCGAACCACCAGCACGGGGTCCGGTATTCTTCATATCAGCAATACCAGACTTCAATCCGTCAAAATACTTGTCTTCCATCGGCATCCGCCAGATTTTTTCCCCAGCAGTGTCTGCGGCTTGTTGTAGCTGGGAGGCTAGTTCATCGTTGGGGGTAAACAACCCAGCAATATCATCACCCAAAGCAATGATACAAGCGCCGGTGAGGGTTGCTAAGTCCACAATGGCTTCCACACCCAATTTATCCGCAAATACCAGCGCATCCGCCAAGGTAAGGCGTCCTTCAGCGTCGGTGTTGTTGACTTCGATGGTTTTGCCATTGGAAGCCGTCAGGATGTCACCAGGGTGCATAGCCTTACCGCTAATCATATTCTCGGTGACGGCGGAGATAAAATGAACTTCGACATCGGGCTTTAACTGAGCGATCGCTTTAGCGGCACCCAAGGTAGCAGCTGCACCACCCATGTCAATTTTCATGGTTTCGATCCCGCTACCGGCACCTTTAATATTCAATCCACCGGAGTCAAAGGTTAAACCTTTACCGATAATTGCTAGCTTGCGTTGGGGTGTACCTTCTGGTTTGTAAGTCAGGTGAATGAACTTGGGTGGTAAATCAGAAGCCTGTGCTACTCCCAAAAAAGCACCCATCCCCAGCTTTTCACATTCTTCCCTTTCGAGAATTTCCAGTTGCAAACCGTGGTCTTGGGCTATACCTTCTGCAGTTTGTGCCATAGTAATCGGTGTCACTGCATTGGCTGGTGCTGCTACCAGTTCCCTTGCCAAAATTACACCAGAAGCGATTTGATTGGCACGGGTGATGGCTGCGTCTTGTTCACTCAGTCCCAATAAATCTACCTGTTCTAGTGGCGATGGCTTGTCTTCTGGTTCCGACTTGAAGCGAGTATCTTGGTAGAGAGCTAACTGGATACCCTCAGCCAAAGCTTGGGCTGTTGCTGCGGGGTCGTCATTCGACACCGCTAAGCTGACACCAAGGGTTTTGCACTTTTCCTTCTTTGCCAATTTAGCAGCAGTTGCAGCCGCACGTCTAAGGCTGTCTAGTTTCAAGGCTTCTGGTTTCCCCAAACCTATGAGTATCACCTTCCGCACACTTGCACCAGCACCTATGCGAGTTGCAATGCTGCTACCTGCTTTACCTTTAAATTCTTCCTCGGCAATTACTTCCTTTAAAATACCGCCGAATTTTTCATCTAAAGCTGCTAAGTCGCCAGTTAACTCTACCGCATCTTCAAATAATCCTATCGCCAAACCGTCCCCTGCCCAATCTAGTACTGGGGTATCAATCGCACGAATTTCCATTCCTCTATTCTGTTTAAACCTTACTAACTCCAGTATTGCTTAAAACTCTCGCATTCGCTTGGGAACGGGGAATGGGGCACACACTGATATCAGGGATGCGCGGATGATGGAGGGGAATGGGGAATGGGTAATAGGGAAACTAATGACTAATGACTAATGACTAATGACTTCACTTGATTTAAATCAATGTCAAATTTCTTGGCTATTGCTTCGATTACCCCGGCTTCATGGGATGATATATCATCATCTTGTTCAGCCATTTTATAACAACGCGCTAATAATGGCATCGCAAAATCACGGTTAAGTTGTGCTAAAAGTGTGTCTAAAGATTGGGGAGATTTAATGTTATCGGCAATTGCTGTTAAGGAATCAACACTCAAGTTTAAACTTTGCAACTCAGGGACAATTTCTTCCCAAGTTTTCTCTGGATGACTGGCGAGAATCATGTGAACTAATATTTGATCCATGACTGCTTGTTGAGCGATCGCTGTTTGCAGATAATTTTGGCTTGCTGTCTCTAACTCCGTCAGTGTTTCCTCGGAAGTTAATGTCTTAGAATCATCTAGTTTTGCTTCATAAAATCGACAAGCTGCATAGCCTAAAGAATAAATCATTGCGGCATTTGAGCTAGCACCAATCACCGCCCCGGCAAAGGGTATATTTCGCAGCAAACCTAATCCGGCTGCTCGCAACAAACGTCCCCCACCTAACCCCAAACCGAAAATCGCCAAGACTTCACCTTGACGGCTAGAGTCTTTTAAATCTAACCCATAGGCAGCAGCAATTTGATACACCATCTCTGATTGTATTTGCGTAGTTGCTGCTAAATCAACTGCTAGCAATGCGGCCGCAAATCCTGGTAAAACACTACTTGCAAGCCCTATTCCTCCTGCTTGAGTCGCCTTATCTACCATAATGCGGTGAGCAATTTGACTGGGGGTTTCTTCGGGATGCTCTTGTTGTAATTTTTTTACTTGTGTCGCTGCTTTTTCCAGATTCACACTGTCTACAGCACCCACCAACCAATTTAAATTTAAGAAGCCACTTAGTCTTCTAATCAACCAGTTATTACTAAAGCGATTGACGACTTGTCCTGCACTTTGTGTGGCTTGTTCTATGAGCTTATGGGTTTGTTTGGCTGTTGCTTCTCCTACTGCTTTACCAATATCGATAATTCCTCCTGCTACAGCTACTGCTGTGTTACTGACCGCTTCTACCAACGATGGCTTATGTTGTTTGGTAGATGGCAGTGAATTATCTCGTTTCTGTGGGAGTTTGTCTACCATTGTTGAGCATCCGAGTGAGAGTCTTTCTCTTTTCTTGTAGCGTGAGTTTAAGGAGTTTGACATCTATCGTCAAGCGCAGGTTGTTAAGGGGTGGGCAAAGAAGAATGAAATCAAGCTAGTTTAAAATATAAATTAAAATATAAAATTAATAGCTCAATAATGCCTCTAATCATATGGTTGTAAATTTGGCAATTAATACACCACCTTTAGAAAGTGGCGATCGCCTGACTCGTCCTGAATTTGAACGTCGTTATATTGCTTCTCCCCACATTCACAAAGCAGAACTAGTTGAAGGAGTTGTTTACGTGGCTTCCCCTGTTCGCGCTACTCGACACGGTAGACCTCATGGCATAATAATGGCTTGGTTAGGAGCCTATTGGACGGCAACACCGGGAGTTGATTTACAAATTGATGCCACAGTTCGTTTAGATGCAGATAACGAACCGCAACCGGATGCTTTATTGCGAATTGAACCAGAAGCGGGGGGAAATTCTTCTATTAGTGAGGATGATTATATTGAGGGGGCACCGGAACTAATTGTAGAAGTAGCAGCGAGCAGTGCTAGTTACGATTTGAATGACAAATTCAATGCTTATCGTCGCAATGGTGTGCGGGAATATATTGTTTGGCAAATCTATGAAAATCGCGTTGATTGGTTCATACTTCAAGAAGGTAGATATGTCCCGGTAATACCAGATGAGCGCGGGATAATTCGTTCTCAAGTTTTTCCTGGATTATGGTTATCTGTTAATAGTTTGCGTCAAGGAAATCGTACAGAAATTTTAACTGTTTTGCAGGAAGGTTTGGCAACGGCAGAACATCAAGATTTTGTAGCAAGATTGAGTCGGGAATAGCGTTTAATTGCTTTGAGTATGCCTGCCAAAGATATTTATCACAATACTGTCAAAAATGCTTTGATTAAAGATGGCTGGAGAATTACTCACGATCCACTGCGAATTCGTCTAGCGCGTGGAAAAAATCTGTTTGTCGATCTGGGTGCAGAACGGTTACTAGCAGCAGAACGAGGAACTGAAAAGATAGCAGTTGAAATTAAAAGTTTTACAAGTCCTTCAGATATGCAGAATCTCGAACAAGCCGTTGGTCAATTTGTTTTGTACGATCGCCTGTTAAAACGCTATTACTCTGACTATACATTATACCTAGCGGTGAGTGAAGATATCCGAAAGACTGTTTTTGAAGAAGAAGCAGGTCTAACAATGATTGAAGA
>JAYKJH010000054.1:0-4526 GCA_035285345.1 Nostocaceae cyanobacterium
GGCATATTCACTTAACACCCTTTCAATCACCTGACGATAATAATCTAATTGGGAACTATCCATTGCTTGATCTCCTCCTGCTTAGGATCAAATGCAATTAATTTTAATCGTCGATTTTTGAGTAATAGCTTACCTATCGGTTCTTCAAACAAATCTTCCACCACGCTAGTAGTAACAGCTAAATATAACTCCCTTTCTGGCTCTAACTCTGCTAATACATCTTGATACAATACATATTGTCCCAAAGCTTTCTCTAGATCATCAATATCTGATCGACCTGTAAAGCTTTTAATCTCTACTGCAATTTTGTGATCTAGCTTTTGCGCCGCCAACAACCTAGTTGCACCTAAATCTATATAAAAATCTTTCTTGCCTAATTTCAGTGTCAATGGATCATGAGTAATTCTCCATTTTGCTTTAATTAGGGCATTTTTGACAGTGTTATGGTAAAAGTCTTTAGCTGGCATATCAAAAAAGATATCCTTTGTGAAAGCGATCGCAAAAACCAGAGTAATTTTCACCGTCAATAGTCAAGGTTCATTTTCATTATTTCCCTGTGGTACAACCAACACTTTATCTACCCGATTCCCATCCATATCCATCACTTCCACCCGCATTCCTTCCCATTCAAAATGATCGGCGGCGGTGGGAATGCGCCCTAAATGCGTGATGACAAAACCACCCAAGGTTTGATAACTACCGCGTTCTTCCGATTCCCACTCTTCCATATCAAAAAGTTCAAAAAATTTTTCTACGGGTAACATCCCATCCAACAGCCAAGAACCATCTTCTCGCTGCACATACTGGGGTTCATCCTCTCCAGGGCCAGCGGGAACATCGCCGACAATCTCGCTCATGATATCGTTAAGAGTGACTAGTCCTTGAATGACACCGTATTCATCCACTACCAGCGCCATGTGGGTAATGGTTTGCTTGAATAACTCCAACACTTTCAAGCCACGGGTGCTTTCTGGGACGAATACAGGTTGGCGCAACCCGACAGTTAAGTCTAGGGGTTCACCGCGAAAACTGCGCGCCAGTAAATCTGTGACAGGGATAATACCCAGCACCTCGTCAAGTCCTCCCTGACAAACTGGGTAGCGGGAATAGCCATTTTCACTCATTTTGTGGCGGTTTTCTTCGGCAGGATCTTCCAAGTCTAGCCAAATGATATCAGGGCGTGGTGTCATAAAAGAACTGACTGGGCGATCGCCCAAGCGAAAAACTCGCTCTACCATAGCCTGTTCTGCTTCCTCAAAAGTCCCCGCTTCTGTACCTTGCTCAATCAAGATTTTAATTTCTTCTTCGGTGACTTGCGGCTCTTGCGAAGCTGTAATTCCCAGAACCCGCAGCACCATGTCTGTAGAAGCACTCAACAAATGCACTGCTGGGGAAGCTAAAACAGCTAAAGCCCGCATAGGAATAGCCACAAACGCTGCTATTCTTTCTGGGCTGTTTAACGCCAACCGTTTTGGTACCAATTCTCCGATAATGAGAGAGAAATAAGTGATGATCAAAACCACGATCCCGAAAGATATTGGTTCGCTGTAAGCTGCTAAAAAGGGAATAAGTTTGACATAACCTGCCAATCGATTAGCAATTGTAGCTCCACCAAATGCACCAGTTAGGATACCAATCAGGGAAATTCCGACTTGGACTGTAGAAAGGAAATGATTGGGAGACTCTGCTAGTTTCAAGGCTGCTCTAGCTTTAGCATCTCCTTGATTAGCCAGCTGTTGGAGCCTAACCTTCCGCGCTGAGACAACAGCCATCTCAGACATCGAAAAGATCCCGTTGGCGATAATCAGTACCAAAATGATTAAAATTTCCAAAGTGATGGAGGACATGTTTGGATTTGCCGCTATGGGGAGCGAACTATATTAACCCCTAGTATTTAGTGTCGCAAATGGTTTGACAATACACAAAATCGTAGTTGAGTTTTTTATGGCAGGGAACAGATGACAGGTGACAGGCTGGAAAGTCCTTTGCTGTCCGTGTTTGATCATGAGATTTTATTCTAACCACCTTGGCGTTGCTATAAATTTATTTATTTAAAGTATTTCAGTCATCATTTTTCCACAGAATTCTGAGGAGAGGTGTGAACACTTTTAAAATAGAACATAAACTACCTACACATTTTCTTATTACCGACGACTCTCACCTCTAGTAGAACTTATGGCATTTTCTTCTATTGTGCGTGCTTTGGCGCGATCGCCCCTCACCACAGAACTAATTTCCAAGCTCAATCGGCAAGAAAGTTTGCGCTTAAATGGAATTTCCCGCCTACCCAAAGGCTTGGTAGCCTCGGCACTAGCACAAAATTCGGGAAAGAATTTATTTGTTGTCGTGCCTACTTTAGAGGAAGCCGGACGCGCCTACGCTCAATTAGAAGCGATGGGATGGCAGACAGTTCATTTTTACCCGACTTCGGAAGCATCCCCTTACGAACCTTTTGACCCCGAAACAGAGATGATTTGGGGTCAAATGCAGGTTTTGGCGGATTTGGTGAAGAGTCAAGGGTCATCAGTTACCAGTGAACAGTTATCAGTTATCAGTCAAAATAATCGGCAGTTAAATAATATTGCTGTGGTGGCGACGACGGGGGCGCTACAACCCCACCTACCACCACCAGAAGTCTTTTTACCCTTCTGTCTCACTCTCAAGAAGGGGATGGACTTTGACCTCAATACTTTTAGTACCAAAATTACCTCTTTGGGTTACGAACGAGTCCCCCTAGTGGAAACAGAAGGACAGTGGAGTCGGCGCGGTGATATTGTCGATATCTTCCCGGTTTCTTCTGAGTTACCGGTGCGCTTGGAATGGTTTGGCGACGAAATTGAACAAATCCGGGAGTTTGACCCATCAACTCAGCGTTCTGCTCTTGACAAAATTGAACAAGTTGTGCTTACGTCAACGAGTTTCACACCTATTATTCTAGACGCACTCAAGAACAGTGCTGAGTTCCAAACTCTCACCATACAACAAACAGACTCAGACTCAGCACTCAGCACTCAGCACTCAGCACTTTTAGAAGGAAGTCGGCGGTTTTTAGGGTTAGCTTTTGAAAAACCGGCTTCGATACTGGATTATTTGCCTGAGAATACTTTAATCGCTGTTGATGAGCCAGAACAATGTCATGCTCATAGCGATCGCTGGGTGGAAAATGCTGAGGAGCAATGGTCGCTGGGAACTGGGGAGTTAGATTTGGGTTCCCTACAATTGCCGAAAATTCACCGCTTTTTTGAAGATTGTCTGGCGGAAGTTACACAATTCCCTACATTATATTTATCAGAACTGGCGGAAGAAAACAACGGCATTAATTTAGCGAGTCGTCCTGTACCAGTGACACCGCACCAATTCGGTAAACTGGCGGAGACGTTACGACAGGAGCGCGATCGCAATTTCTCCATCTGGCTGATTTCGGCTCAACCTTCCCGTTCTGTCTCGCTCCTGCAAGAACACGACTGTCCGGCGCAGTTTATCCCGAATCCCCGCGACTTCCAAGCCATTGACAAACAGCAAATCAATCACGTCCCCGTGGCTTTGAAATATTCTGGTTTGGCGGAACTAGAAGGTTTTATCCTACCAACATACCGCGTGGTAGTTGTCACTGATCGGGAATTTTATGGACAGCATTCCCTCGCCACACCAGGTTACATCCGCAAACGTCGCAAAGCTGCATCCAAGCAAGTCGATCCTAACAAGCTGCGTCCGGGAGATTATGTAGTTCACCGCAGTCATGGAATCGGCAAATTCGTCAAGCTGGAAAGTCTGACAATTAACGACGAAACCCGTGATTATATCGTAGTGCAGTATGCCGATGGTCTGCTGCGAGTGGCGGCTGACCAAGTTGGTTCGCTCTCACGCTTCCGCACCAGCGCCGATAAAGCCCCAGAATTGCACAAAATGACTGGCAAAGCTTGGGATAATACCAAGAACCGCGTCCGCAAAGCTATTAAGAAGTTAGCGGTAGACTTATTGAAATTATATGCGGCGCGATCGCAACAACATGGTTACGCCTATCCCCAAGATATGCCTTGGCAAGAAGAAATGGAAGATTCTTTCCCCTATCAACCCACCACCGACCAGCTAAAAGCTGTGCAGGATGTGAAACGAGATATGGAAAGCGATCGCCCAATGGATCGGTTAGTATGCGGTGATGTGGGTTTTGGGAAAACGGAAGTCGCCATCCGCGCTATTTTCAAAGCTGTAACTGCGGGTAAGCAAGTCGCGCTCCTCGCACCAACCACCATCCTCACCCAGCAGCATTACCACACCCTCAAAGAACGCTTTGCACCATATCCTGTCAATGTCGGCTTACTTAACCGTTTCCGCAGTGCTGAAGAACGGCGCGATATTCAAAAACGACTCGCCACGGGTGAGTTAGATGTGGTTGTGGGAACGCACCAACTTTTAGGTAAAAGCGTGTCATTCCGCGATTTAGGTTTGTTGGTGATTGACGAAGAACAACGATTTGGGGTGAACCAAAAAGAGAAAATTAAAACCCTGAAAACTCAAATCGATGT